>JBNMLZ010000011.1:0-39848 GCA_050875085.1 Prevotella sp.
CGCCCCCGGCATTTTAAATCTTTTACATGCCGGGGGCGAGGGCGCCCCCTATCCCAGTTAAAGGAGTCCCTTATATTCCAGTTACTCAATATAGAAGTCCAAGTCGTCCTTTTTTCCATTGTCTTCCCCAGAGGAAGACTTTTTTGTTTCCTTAGGTTGCTGTTTCAGTTTGCCGTCCTTGTCGAACATTCCGTAGGTTGTGCGGAGCACTATGAACTCGGTGCGTCGGTTGAGCTGGTTGCAGATTTCCTGTTTGTCCTTGTCGAGCTTCTTGATGAAGTCCTCGGTGAGCACATCGTTCTCCTTGAGCCAAGGATATTTCTCGGTGAGCTTCTTGCGGATGGTCTTCGGCTTCTCCTTGCCGTAACCAACAGGCGAGAGGCGGTCGCGGGCAATGCCCTTCGCCGTGAGGTAAGCCACGACCGACTCAGCGCGGCGCTGCGACAGCAGCTTGTTGTACTCAGCCGAACCCTTGTAGTCGCAGTGGGCAGAAAGCTCGATGGTTACGTTGGGATTTTCGTTGAGCAGCTTCACGAGTTCGTCGAGCGACTTCTGCGATTCGGGGCGCAGCGTGGCCTTGTCGAAGTCGTAGAAGATGTTGTCGATGAGCACCGGGGCGGTGATTGACGCGAGCGGGAACTGAAGCACATACTCATGCGACTCGTCCGACTTGCCAATCTTCAACTCCTCCTTGTGGTTGAGGTAGCCCTTGCACGTGGCAAGCAGGATGTACTCCACACCCGGATTAAGAGCCTTCTCAAACGAGCCGTCGCCCTTGACGCTCAGTTTCTCGTTGGTGCCGTCGCTGCCCACAAGATACACCAGCGCCGACGGCAACTCATATCCGTCCTGCTCATACACCCATCCCTTGACACTCTGTATAATCTCAGGGTTCTCGAAACTGTAGATGTGATCCCATCCGCGTCCGTCGTTGCGGTTTGATGAGAAGTAGCCACGGTTGTGCACACCCTCAAACGTCATGCCGAAGTCGTCCGCCTGGGAGTTGAGCGGATAGCCAGGATGCGACACGTGGTACTTGCCGTCCTTGCCAACCGAGGCGATGAAGATGTCAAGGCCGCCCATGCCAGGGTGACCGTCGCTTGAGAAGTAGAGCTCGCCGTTGGGCCGGAAGGTAGGAAACATCTCGTCGCCCGGCGTGTTGATAGGCTCGCCAAGGTTCTCCACGCCACCGAGTCCCGCCGACGTGATGCGAGCCCGCCAGATGTCGAAGCCACCCATTCCGCCCGGCATGTCGCTCGTGAAATACAGCCACTCGCCGTCGGGTGACACGGCAGGATGGGCATAGGATGACAGCGTGTCGCCAGTGATTTTCAGTTCCGAAGCCTTGCCCCATGCGGCGTCGGCGCGCGCCGAGGTGACAATCTGCGCATAGCGCGGATAAGAAGGGTCGGTGGTGCACTGCGTGAGATACATCGTGCGCTGGTCGGGCGAGAGGGCGCAGGCACCCTCGTCGAAATCGGTGTTCACGCCACCCGTCACAGCCTCCGGCTTCGACCAGTGGCCCTTGTCGTCCTTGTCAGACACGAATATGTCGGCAGGCTTGGCTCCCGTGATGCCGCTCAGCTCGTTGCCCTGCGCGTCGTTGCGCGTGGAGGTGAAGTATAGATGCTCCCACTGGTCGCCGGCAAGCACTGGCGAGTAGTCGTCGCGCCGCGAGTTGAACACGTCCATACGCCTCACCTTGTAGCGCGAGCCTTCCTGCTTCCATGCAGGGGCTTTCTGAGCCGACAGCAGTCCGTTGGCGGCGAGCTTCTTGGCTGCGGCAGCATCGATGGCGTTAGGCGACTTCGTCTTGTCAGGTTCGGGATAGGCGCCGCTGCTTATGGAGTCGAGCACGGCGCGGAACTGTTCCTCAGCCTGCTTGTAGGAGCCGTTCTTCATGAGTTGGCGGGCATAGTTCAGCCGGTCGGCAGCCGTCGCCTTGCCATAGCGTATGGCGTTGGCGTAGGCAGCCATTGCCTTCTGCGTGGCGTTGATGCGCTCGTTGCAGTGGGCTATTTTCAGGGCAATCTCCCCACGGCGCGCCTTGTCCTTGGGCGCGGTCTTCGAGTAGGCTTGCTTGAACTGTGTGGCGGCATCGTAGTACTCGCCGATGGCGAGATATTTCTCTCCTTTCTTGAGGTTCTTGTCGGCACCGCAACCGGCAAGAGTCACAACAGCTATGCCTATGGCAAGGATAGCGGAATATTTTCGCATTGGTTTGTTCACGTTGTATAGTTGTATTATTTATATATATAACGACAAATATACATTAAATATTTTATTTTTCCACAAAAAAATCACTTTTCATAAGTTCTATGTTGTTGATTATTTGTAACTTTGCTCCAAGAGACAAAAAACTCTATTTTTCATTTTTCCTTTTTATAAAACCTCTATTTATGACATCAAGTAGAACATTAAAAACCTTTCTACTGACATTGGCGATTTGTATTGTCAATGTCGCGGTGGCATATGCTGACAACTATGAAATCACTGAGGGCAATGCCACCTATCAGTGTATCACTGTTGACAAAAAATATCAGACAGAGAAAGTGGGAGACTACACTATCTACCACACAAAGATTGTCAGCACTACCGCCAAGAACCTTGTCATCTACAACGACGTCGGGTCGGCGTGGAACTACCGCACCATCTTCATCGACCACGATGCTTGTAAGAACAACAAGAAACTGGAGACCGTCACCTTTGAGGACACAAGTTCTGGATCTGCAAAGGTGCACACCATTCTCGACATGTCGTGGGGCGACCATTGCTTCGCCAACTGTCCTAACCTTAAGGCCATCTACATGAAGTACAACATCACCACCAACGGCGACGACGGCGAGAACCATGTGGTGATGATTCCCCCTTCATGGGTGCGCCCAGAGGGAACCGGCACATTCGACGGCAGTCCGAACGTGAGAATCTACGTGGATGCCGAGTACTACTACGACTACTGCAACGACAAGTGGTGGGGCAGGTACAAGAACCTTATCGTGCCCACAACGTCGATGCGCTACTCTGGACACAAAGCATCGGGAGCAAGATACGACTACGACCGCAACCGCGACGCCACATGCACACCGATAAAGACAAAGCCAAACCTTGACGGCGTAAGCTCCACTAAGAACGTGCTGCTGCAGCACATCGTGGGCAGCGACGACAGCAATCTGAAAGACCATAGCGGTAACCTCACTATATACAACGATGTCGGCGACGGCTATGTAGGACGCACCACAAAGGTGTGGGCAAAATCATTCTATGGCAATACAGAATTGCGTCATATCAGCATACAGGATGTCAACACGGGCTCGCCCTACTCACATGTGAACATTACACTTGGCGACAGCGCGTTTGCCAACTGCGAGAACCTGCATGTTCTTGACCTTGTGTACAAGCACAAGGACGGCAGCGTATACTCCAACCTCAACCCCGACCAGGTTGTGCTCAAGAAGGAAGGATTTGAGGCAAAAGGCGTATTCGCAAATTGCCCCAACCTCTACATACGCGTATATCCAGGATATGTCGACAAGTTCCGCAACGATTCCGTACATGGCTGGAGCGAGTATGCCGACCGCATTGTCGGCTATTTCGATGAGCCATCCGGTGGAGACACCTACAAAGGACTAAAGTACAGCTATATCTATCCCACTGGTTCCAAGGACTATTATACCAACAAGAACAACGAGGGCATGAAGACGTTCCTCGAAAGTTTCTCATCGCAAATAACAAGCCGCAGCTTCCGTGCCGACTCGCTACTTGCCGCACCCGACGTGCACAAGAACCAGACTGTACGCTACAAGTTCATCGGAGGCTACTCCTCAGGTCTTGCCGACGGTCAAAATGGCATCATGACCATCGTCAACGACTTTGGCGCCACATACAACTACCGCACCATCGCCATCAGCCCGACCGCCTTCCGCGGCAACCAGGATTTGAAGGAAATACAGTTTCAGGACCTGCCCGACAACTATGCCTGCGAGACCTACTACCCACTGCGACTCGCCATCCCCGACGAGGCGTTCAAGGGATGCAAGAACCTGAAAGTGCTTAACATGAGCTACTTCGTGACCAAAGGCACCAACCACTACGAGACCCTTGGCCCGGAGAACGTGTATATAGGCAAGAACGTGTTCGACGATTGTGATGAAGACTTCACCATTCGCGTGGCACCAGAACGTCTGGCTGAATTTCTTGACAACCCTGACTGGGCACGCTACAAGGATCACATACGCGCATGGGAGTATGCGCCGACAGCTGAAGACCCAATCACTGAGAAGGGTGTCACCTACGACTATGCGGCAACGCTTGTCAACAACTTGCCTAACGAGAAGGTGACACGGCTTAACTATTCTCTTTTGAACATTCCTATACAAGCAGCCAAAATTGCCGTCACTACCGTTGCTGCAGTAGCTGGCCTCAATGGTTGGGAAGCATTCCTATGGGCGAGTGAGCATGGGGCAAGTTTTGGCTGGTCTTTGGTATATGCCATCTATTTTGGAACTGGAGAAACCCTGTTAAAAACTTCACTGATCAACGCTGCCATAGGAATGGGCATAGGAGCGGCAAGCACATCTGCGACAGTCTTGTTCGACCAGCTCGGAATGAATGGACTTGGCAAGATACTCGGTTCAGTGCTTAATGTTGCCGGATTCTTCAACACCAGACAAATAGTAGAGGATGGCATATGGGCAGGATTGAAAGAAGGCGTAACCGGAGGCTGGGGTGGAAAGTCATGGTATGCAATTAACAACCTTTACACAGGATATTCCAATTATGCCCAAAAATGTTGCACAAAGCTGCAATCCGATCTTGAGCTCAGCAATACTAAAGGTCTGAAGACTACCACTTTGGAAGACAAAGAGCTTGACCAGATAGGAAGCACGGACGAGTATCCTGAAGTAGCCAGTTGGTTGGACTACTTTTCTCTGTTCAAAACCACCCAGCACTATAATATCTACAAGATGTATATCAGCAAAGTGGGCGACCTTACCAAAGAAAAGGACGGCACAATGAAAATATACAATGATGTAGGCAGTGTATATAATTACCGTACCGTAGCTATCGGCGAAAATGCGGTAAAAGGCAACAATACAGTCAAGAAAGTTGTGTTCTCTGACGTTTACGGATCATCAGCAGAGGCATACACTCCATTGTGTATGTTTGTGCCCGACTATGCCTTCAAGGATTGCTCAAACCTTGAGACTTTCAACATGTTCATATATATGTCACACAGACTGGGCAAGGACCGTCCGCTCGGACCAAACAACGTGGTGTTGCTTGGCTCGCACGTGTTCGACAACTGCCCAAAGCTGAAAATCCGCATAGCTCGCGAGAAATATGAAGAATTCCTCAACGACTCCATCTGGAGCCAGTACAAAGACCGCTTTGAGATTGTTGACTGGAAAGAAGAGTCGGCATTCTCGGAGAAGGGCTGCTCTTATGGCTACAACCTTGTGAACAACTCACTCATAAGCAAGGACGATGGCGTGTGGAACATACATGTAATCGGTCCGTCTGGAGACAACTGCAAAGACATCAAGATTGCAAACGATCCCGGCACTGTATACGACTATCACACAACATATGTGCAGAAGAACGCGTTCCGTGGCTACAAGCCTTTGGAAACTATCGCTTTTTGGGATATGACAACCAATACAGCAGGCAGCAATGAGAATCCAAATGTAGAAATAGAACTGCGCGACTCTTGCTTTGCCGGCTGTCCAAACCTGAAGTCCATCGACCTGCTGTATTACGTGTTTGACGGTACTGACCATCGTGAAGCACTGACGCCAAGCCAAATCACATTAGGCAGTGGCGTGTTTGCCAACTGTCCAAAGGACTTCAAGATACTTGTGGATGCCGACCAATACGCAAAATTCGTGACCGACCCAATGTGGATGGAGTACACTGAGCATATTGTGCCTTACTATTATTCGCCTTCAGACGCCAACGTAAAAGACATATTGCAGGATGGGTATAAGGCAGCTTACTCCTCGGAGTTCTATAAACCAACTCCACTGAAGTCGAATGAGGCAATTTCGGATGACGCAAAGAAAAAATTGCAGTACTTTTGGGAATATTCTCTTGTTAACAACGACAGCAACCGCGACTTCATAGTTCCAAAACGTCAGTTCGCTGACTTTACAGATTTGCGCCTTGTCACTCTGCCATATAAAACCGTGAGCATAGGAGAAAGCGCTTTCGAAAATACTCACTTGTCGAAAATCCGCCTTCATAAGAACGTAAAGCGTATCGGGGCTAATGCTTTCAAGAACAACAGGTACTTGCGCACGGTAGAAATGCATTATGACAAGCCTTCAGAGATGACTGTTGACCAAACTGCATTTGACGGTCTGCCGTCCAACTATGTGATATATGTACCAGACTCTCTTGTGGATGAATACAAGAAATATCTGCCTTACTATGCACCACACATCAACAGCGAGGCTGAAAAAGTGGCACGTAAAAGAAGCGTTGTTGTCAACTGTAAAGAGGCTGATGATGTCATGAAGTATTTCAAGGTGGATATGGAAATTGAAGAGGTGATACATACAAATACACCAATACCAGGACAAGGTCAAACTGAATCTGTATATAAACCAATATTTACATCTGATGATGATTTATGGCTCAATACAGATTCTCTTAAAGTGACGGGGCCATTGAGTCCAGCAGATTTAGTTCTCATAAGAAAAATGTCAAATAAGCCAGGATCACTTTCATATCTTGATCTAAGCGAGGCTTATTTATATTACAAAAGCTACAAATATAAAAATGAAGACCAAACAATTTCTGCAAATGGAAATACATTCAATAAATTAAGTCTTTTAGAAAATGGTAGCAACACGTTTAACATTGCAGATTGTCTATCTGGTCAATATTTGAGAACTGTATATTGGTCTAAAGACAAAATTCAAAGTGGGTGTCTAAATAATATCAAATTCAATAATATTGTATTTCCTGAAAATTTTGAGGGATTTACAAATGCATATAGGGAGACTCCAGGAAGTGCAAGATATGTTTTCGTCACTAAAAACTTGCCATCTGAAATGTTCATTACGGACAAGAATACAGACATTGTTCTCTATGTACCATACAGTGCCAAGATCACTTATGCTTCTGCCAAGAACTACGGACTGAAGGCAGGTGCGGTGAAGAGTCTTTTCCTTGACGATGATGCATACAAGGCTGTCTGCACAAATGGTCATCTGTTTACCGAGGAAGACTTGGCAATGGCAGACTATATCGACGCATGGTTCAAGAATAATAAATCAGTAAAGAATCTTGATGACCTGCACCAATTTACATCTGTAAAGCGCATTGTCCCTGAAACATTCAGCGGATGCTCTTCGCTTGAACGCATAACTGTGCCTATCAGTGTGCAGAACATCGGACATGATGCCTTCAAAGGTTGCACAAACCTTATGTCGATAAGAATGCTTACCGACACTGTACCGACTCTTGAGGGGGAAGACGCGACATTAGGGTCTCATGGCATGTTCAGCGACCTGCCAGAGAACTTCCGTATCTACGTGAAGGACAAGATGCTTGAGAAGTTCCTCAACAACCCACAGTGGAAAAAGTACCGCCAGCACATAATGTCGTTCTTGCAGACCGACGAACTGAAGGTTGTCAACATGAGCAAGCCTGGAGAACTGGCAAACAAACTCGGCATCAATATTGAGGTTAATAGTGGTAAGATAACTGGTTTTACAGGAAGTAGTCTGGACCACATTCGCCGCATGAAAATCAACGGTCCAATCACCGACTCTGACCTTGCAATCCTGCACTATCTTACAGGTCGAGCTCCTTACAGCGACCTTGAAGTACCAACCGCACAGCTACGCTATCTCGACTTGAGCGACGCATATATCGTTAAGCCGGTCGGTACGAACTACAAGGTGGCAAACCACAGCGGTGCATACGTCAACAATGATGATGAACTGCCTAAATACGCCTTCTACGACTGCGACAAATTGGAGAAGATTATCCTGCCGCGCACGTTGAAGAAGATCAAGGGCTACGCTCTCTCGAAGTGCAACAATCTCAACACCATCGTTCTCGGCGAGAATGTCAGCCGTGTTGACGGACGTGCCTTTGAGGACTCACCACGACTTGTGTCTATCGCCATCACGTCGAAGACGCTGCCAAGCTTTGCCAGCGATGTGTTCGGCTCTAACGCGGGTGTGCTCTACAACAAGCACAACTTCGTGGAGAACATCCACTCTTCACGTGCGCTGCGCCAGACAATCGCCAACAACAAGCTGCTTCAGGAGCACACCCTGCACGTGCTTTCCAACTTCGACGACGACGCCATGTTCCGCTCCGTTGCAATGCACTGCGTGCTCGACACCGTGTCGGCATCGCTCATCGACAACATCGACGGATGGTTCACTGGCAACACCGAACTGAAGGATGCCCGCCAGCTGCGCGTGTTCGACGGCGTGAAGACCATCGGCAACGACTTGTTCAACGGCTGCAACGCCCTGGAGAAGGTTGTGATGCCTAAGAACATCACGGCTCTTGGCTCTGATGCCTTCAACGGATGCAACAACCTGCAGTATGTCGACATGACCGACAGCCGCGACCTCGCGGTTGACGAGTTCTCGCGTGAGTCAGGAGTGTTCGCCGGCGTGCCTGCAAGAACCCTCGTGTACATGCCGCAGGGCAACACACAGCAGTTCAACGATGTCAACGTGGTGAACACGTCCGACATTGCCGAGCAGTCCGACGATGCCACGGTAGCCACCGCACGCTGTGCCGACTATCAGCTGGAGGACCGCATAACGGTTGACGTGCCGCGCAAGTTCCGTGCCGAGAAGGTGGAGCAAGGCCGCGTGTTCAATCCTGGAGTGAAGTCGACGGTGTTCCTGCCTTTCGGCATGTCGGCAGAACAGACGGCTGCTCTCGGCAAGTTCTACGAGTTTGAGAGCTTCGACAATGAGGCCAATGAGGTGACGTTCACGCGTGTTGAAAGCACCCGCGCCAACACCGCCTACCTGTTCATCCCCGATGGAACCGGCTTCAACACAACGGAGGTAAACGTCAATGTCAGCCGCGAGTCCGACCCCAACGAGGTATGCTTCATCGGCACCTACCACAACATGAAGATTGAGAGCAATCCTTGGGCTTACGGCTATGTGGGCACACCTACGGAAGGCTTCGAGCTTGGCCAGTTTGTGAAGGTTAAGGAAGGTGCTTCAGTGCCTTCTATGCGTGCTTACCTGCAACTCAAGGGCATCTCGGCACCAAAGCTTGCCGCCCGCTTCGTAGACAACGGCAGCGTGACCGGCATCGGCAGCATCACCAACGGTGAGGTTGCCGCCGACGCACCGACGGATGTCTACACAACCGACGGACGCAAGGTTCGCTCCAACGTGATGGCATCAGAATGTCTGAAGGATTTGCCAAGCGGCATTTATGTCGTAAGAGGAAAGAAATATATCGTAAAATAACCAAACTTTTAAATAAACATGAAGAAAGATTATAACAAACCAGAAATCTCTGTCTATGAGATGGTATCCCAGCCAATATTGGCTGGAACCAGTTTGAACGAAAGCACAGGCGGCGCCCCAGAGTATGGTGGCGAGCTTAACTCACCATCACTCAGAGCTCTTGATGATGACGATGATATTTAAGCAATTGCTTAAAACATAAACAATAAAGAAAGAGGGTGTATCAAATGCAATGAACATTGCGTTTTGATGCACCCTCTTTCTATTTCATAAACTTCTTTACTTCAAGAACATCTCCGCGTCTTTGCCATCAATGCCATTCTTCTTCAGTATCTCGGCAAGATGCGAATAGTTGTTGCGGAAAGCCTCAACAAGCTGTCGCTGCTTTTCGGGATAGTAAGTCATGGCAATGCCTGTTGACTCCATAGTGCCAAGCTCATCACCGAACACTATGCCAGGGTTGCGGTATTTCATCGCAACGCAGTTCTGCTGAATGTGGCGGAACTTTGCAATCAAGCCGTCGGTGAGCATTGGCGCGTCGGCAGGATAGACGATGTCGATGGTCTTCGCCTTGGCGCAGTCGGTCTCGGGAATGTCAATATTCAGCGCCAGAGAGTTGCCGTCGTAGCTGAATGTGGCAGGCTTGCCGTCGACGGTGACGCTTGTCGGCACTGCCGATGCCACCACTTTCAGTCGGAACTGTCGGTTGGCAGGCATGTCGCGGTAGGAGCCTTGGCGTGCGCCTATGTAAACGTGCAGCGTTCCGTCGGCGGAGTGTTTCGACGAGAGCAGCGTTGTGGCATACTCGGCAGCATACAGCTTGTCGTTGCCGTTGTCCTCATACATGGTGAACTGGCTGTCGGCATTGCCTGGATACACGGTCACGGTGACAGGCTCGTCGTTCGACTGCAGGTTCTTCACGTCGCCATATTCCGGCACGATGCTGCCCGCCTTCACATAAGCCGGATACTCATCGAGCATGAAGCGGCGCTCAACGGTCTGTCCGCCTTGCAGCAGCGTGCCCGACGACAGTTCATACCAGTCGTTGCCCGACGGAAGCCACACAGCCTGTGTTGACACACCGTCGTTCATCGGCCGCGTGATTGGATATACGAGGATGTTGTCGCCAAACATATATTCGTTGCGGTTGTCATAAGCCTCCTTCGCGTCGGGATAGTCGTAGTACATCGGACGGCACAGCGACACGCCTGTGTCATAGGCCTTGCGCGCCATGGTGTAGATGTATGGGGCGAGCGAATAGCGCTGCTTGATGGTGGCGCGTATGATGTCGCGCTCATGGTCGGCAAACACCCACGGCTCCTTGTTCAGCCCCGCGTTCTTTGTGGAATGGGTGCGCAGAATCGGGCTGTAGGCCCCGAACTGCATCCATCGGATGTACATCTCAGGATTGATGGAGTCGGCTCCCATGTGTCCGCCGATGTCGTGGCTCCAGTAGCCGTAGAGCACGTTGGATGCTGTGGAGTTGAAGTAGGGTTGGAAGTCGAGCGACTTCCACGATATTATTGCGTCCCCCGAGAAACCAATCTGATAGCGATGGTTGCCCAGTCCGCCCCAGCGGTGGTAGAGCATAGGCCGCTTGTCGCTGTTGCGCTCCATGTCGGTGAATGTGGTGTAGTTTATCCACCACGTGTTGCTCAGGCGCGGAAAATCCTTGTCATTGTTCCACTGTTGCCAGTCGAGCCACCAGAAGCTTACGCCGTCGCGCTCCATCGGATGCAACACCTTTTCATACCATCCCTGCATGAAACGTTTCGACGAAGCCTGCCACGGTATGTCCTTCTTCTCGGCAGGATCCATGCCCATCCAGCGCGCCATGTCGGCATAGCAGTCCTCGTCGTGCTTTATGCCGTCGGCAGGGTGAAGGTTGATGGTTGTCTCAAGCTGTTGGCTCTTCGCCCATGAGAGGAATCCCTTGGGCGAGGGGAAGAGCCGCCGGTTCCATGAGTATCCGGTCCATCCGCCACGTCCCGGCTCGGCGTAATGCCAGTCCATGTCAATCACGAGCACGTCCATCGGAATGTTGTACTGCTGCATCTTGCCTACAAGCTGGCGAAGCTCGTTGTCGCTGTAGCCCCAGTAGCGCGACCACCAGTAGCCAAAGGCGTAGCGTGGCGGCAAAGCCTCCTTTCCGGCGAACACGGTATAGTCGTGCAGCGCCTTCTTGTAGTCGTTGCCATAGGCAAGGAAGTACATGTCCTGCGTCTTGCCCTCGTTGGGTCGGTGGGCAACCCACTGCCAGTCGCTGTTGTCGAAGATGTAGCCTTCGGAGTCGTCGACGAGAGTCCAGCCGCTGCGCGAGAGCAGACCGTCCTCCAGCGGCATCTTTCCCGACTCGCTGTGCGTGTCGCCGTCGTAGCCGTCGAGTGTGCGGTAGGTGCCCTTGAGGTTGGCTTCGGGAGCGTCTTTCAGTCCGGGATGCCATGAGAAGGGGATGATGCGCTTGCCGTCCTTGGCTTTCCTCGACGGTTTTGCCGACACGATGGAGAGGTTGCGGTCGGTCAGCGGCCCCGTACCCTTGGTATACGACAGGGTGAAGTAGTCGGTCGAGATGACCACTTTCTTTCCGTTGTCGCTCACCTTGTATTTCGCCTCAGGATAGGAGCGGTTGACAGCCACGAACGACTTGCTGTCAAGGAACTTTCCATCGGGCGCATATTCCATGCGCACCGTGCCGTCGGTGATGACAGTGAAGCGCACCGTGTTGTCCTGGTATGCCACGTTGCTGTGCTGCGCGCTGGCGGCACAGCAGACAGAAAACGATATGGAGGACAACAATAATGTTCTTAATTGGTTTGATTTTAGCATATCAAGCATTTGCCGCATGTAACAATATTTAATTATAATCAAAGACAAATTTACATCAAAGATTTCGCTTGTCCAAAAATACAGCACATTAATAATTCATACCCACAAAAATAGCTCATAATTTTATGAGAACCAGAGACGTTGTCTATCCTTCACCTTCTCGCTCTCAACTTGATATTGTCTGGTTATATCACTTTCTGTTTTCATATTAAACGTATTTTAATTTCCCAATTCCAACTGATTCTTCACTAAGTTATAATATGCTCCTCGCTTGGCAGTCAAAAATTCATGGTTGCCAACCTCAACCACCTTTCCATGGTTGATAACCACAATTTGGTCGGCAGTCTTCACCGTGCTTAATCGATGAGCCACAATCACAACGGTCTTACCTTTGTAAAACTTACCTAAATTTTCCACGATGTTTCTCTCGTTGTTGGCATCGAGCGAGTTGGTTGCCTCATCAAGGAATATATAGTCTGGATTCTTATAAACAGCCCTTGCTATCAAGATACGCTGTTTTTGCCCTTGACTCAACCCTACGCCATCACGCCCAATCTTTGTGTTGAACTTCATTGGCAAAGCCATCACATAATCCTTGATGCAAGCTATCTCTGCTGCTTTCAACAACCGTTTTTTGTCTATATCACCATCGTCAACAGCAATGTTTCGTGCAATGCTTTCCGAGAAGATGACACCATCCTGCGTCACTACGCCACATTGTCTACGCCACCATTTCTTATTGAGTTTGTTGATGTCGGTATTGCCTATTTTTATTTGTCCTTCCTGTACAGGATAATAACCAAGAATCAAGCGGATAAGGGTGGTTTTTCCACTGCCAGATGCGCCAACAAAGGCCGTTACTTTACCTTGCGGAATATGGATATTTACATAATCTATGGTTTTGCGCAAGGCATGTGGAGCATACTTGAACATAATGTCATTTATTTCAATGCCATTATTCTTGTCTTCAACAGAAGTTTGCAAATCTGCATTCCCATTCTCATCATCCATATTGTGAATCTCATTTATGCGCTCCAAACTAATCTTAACATCTTGCAAAGAATATATGAAGTTCATAAGTTGTTGCACAGGGGAATTAAGCTGTCCGATGATGTATTGCACAGCCAGCATCATACCAAGAGTCATTTGACCATTAATAACAGCGGTAGCTGCCACCACTGTAATTAAAATGTTCTTCACCTCATTTATGAATACGCTGCCAGCCTCTTGTGTCTGTTGAAGTCTGAGTGATTTTAATTGCACCTCGAATAGGTCAGTTTGCGTATCCTCCCATTCACATCTTTTACGCTGTTCACAATCCTGCAACTTAATTTCCTGCATTGAAGCAATAAATTCATATGTTTTATTATTGTTAATCGTTTGCTGTTCAAATAATTCATAATTAAGAAGCCTTCTCTGTTTCATGAATAATGTCATCCATACACCATACAAGGCACTTCCAAATAAAAAAATTGAGAATATTGTCTTATTATAGAAAAAAAGCGCCAATAAAAACACTATGAATGTTAGCATGGCGAATATCATGTTGAGCGCTTGCTGCGTAAGAAAGTTGTTTACACGACTATGATCGCTCATCCTTTGCATCAAGTCACCAATGAGTTTTGTATCAAAAAAAGACATTGGTAAACTTAATAACTTTATGAAGAAATCGCTCACCAATGAAATATTTATGCGCATAGAAACTTGCAAAAACAAACGTTTACGAATAAAATCTATAATTGTTCTACTAATTGTAAGTGTTAATTGGCCTAATAAAACCAACCAAATAAAACCTATGTTTTTAGTTTTGATGCCGATATCAACAATGGACTGCGTAAGGAATGGCAAGACAAGCTGTAATAAACTTCCTACTGTTAACCCTACTATTACTTGTACAAAATATTTACGATATTTCTTAACATATCCAAAAAGGAAACTGAAAGACCTATTCTCTTTATGTCTCATCTCATCCCCTATCTTATAAGTAAAAAACTTAGGCGTGGTTTCAAAAAACATAACAATACCTTTGTCTTCATCATTGGTTTTAGTACTTATCCAATGCTGCTTAAATTTTTCCAAATTGTATGTTACCAACCCTTTTGCAGGATCTGCCACATAAAAAATATTTTCATTTTTTATCTTGTACAAGACAACAAAATGATTCTCGTTCCAATGAAGAATACATGGCAAGGATGCCTCATTTAATACTGTTGTAGAAACTCTTGCACATGTTGTATGTAGTCCAAGAGTGTTTGCAGCCTCACTAATAGCCAACAAGGAAACCCCTTCTACTGTAGCAAAGCATAGTTTCGACAGAGAATCCAAAGAATATTCTCTGCCGAAGTAATTACAAACCATCTGTAAACATGATATGCCACATTGCATGGAATCATGTTGAAAAGAAACATCAATGACTTTGCTCATAGATTAACATTTTATACCTGACAATATCATAAAATATATAATATCTTTTACATTCTGTTTTTTTGTTCTTGACCAGCTCCCGTGCCCTTGTATTTGCTTTTTGCCACATTAATTCTATAGCGAAATGTTAGAGAGTAATTACTTGTTGAGAAGTCGTGGTGAACGATATCACGCATACTTCCTGAATACATATGGCTATACATATTCCCTGTACCCAATAAATCAGTAGCACTAAGGAACAGCATAATCCTCCCTTTCAAAAATGATTTATACATAGATAAATTTGCACTGAAATAATTACGGTACATATATGATGTTTCATCATCACCCTTTGTCTGTGCCGTAAACATCAGTGAAACAGAACATAGCTTGGTGTCTAATGTATTATCAAAACGTACTGTCATTTTGGGATGATTGAGTCTATGTCCTCCATGCGTTTCCATGTTAAACCATTGCTTGAAAAAATATAACCTCAACGAAGGATGCCATATTCCTAATTTTGGACTGACTGAGACAGATGTCCCTATACGATTGTACGAATCGCAATTTACAGCATGTATCAATGCTATATTGGGCTTATTTTTGTACGACTGGGACAACATTATTATTGGATCTGACACATGTGTATAAACAAAACCAGCCACAAACCATTTGTATGAAACAGTATAGTTAATGTTTCTGTTAGTTTCCGATACCAAGAATGGGTTTCCTGATTGGTAAGTATATCGATTGACATATTCTATCCCTGCCCGCATGTTATAATACGAAGGTCGTTTTATATTTGCCCTGTAACTCAGTTGCATCTGAGTGTTTCCAACAGGGAATGTGCAAGATAATGATGGGAGAAAATTCCCATACGTCTTACTTTGTTCACCTATCTGTTTCTCTCCTTTGAAATAATCAAAATCTGTATTCTCATATCTTATTCCTGCAAGAATACTCAATTTTCCTATTTTTCTATTATAATCAAAGAAAAATGAAGCCATCCTTTCTTCTATTCTATTATTTTGTCTTTCCAATATTTCAGCAGGTTCTACATTATATGAACTCTTTCGATTTGTTTCAGAGAATTCACCACCAAAAGAGAATTTTCCTTTCCATAATGGTAAGGAAAGCATAAGCTTGGAAGCAAAAAGACAATTTCTGGTTATTGTATTTGAATGTACTATATTACTAAACCAATCATTATCGTATTCTTGACACTTCTCTACAGTGTTCATTTTAGAAGACTTCTTATTCCAAAGCCAATCCATATTAAAATTGATATCAATATTACCAAATTTACCTATATAATAAATATTGCTATTTATCAGACTTGAATTTCCATAACTTGCTATGCTGCTTACTGATTTTTCTATAAATACAATTCCATTGTCTATGGATGTGTCCATCTCTCTTTTCCCGTTATTGATGTTACGGTTGAAGTTGATACTCGCACCGAAGGTGTTGTTGTTGTCAACCTTGTAGTTGGCACCAAGTCCAGAATATAATTGTTTGTTTTCTTGACTACTTTCAATATTGTTGTATTGATGCCAGGCGTTGTCAGTGTAAGTATTCTGAATTAGTCCCTGTTTATTTGATTTATTACTTTCTTTAAGTCTAAAAAATGAAAATGCTTCAAGACCTTTCTTTTGATAGTTTATATTTATTTGTTCATATCCACCAAAATTCGCATTTTCCTCTAACTCTCCAAAAGTTCTTGTCTCCAAACCCAACCCTTGCTTGGAAAGTTTCTTTGTATTGATGCGTATTACTGCATTGACATTTGATGCATATTGCACTCCAGGATTTTCTATTACTTCTATCGTATTGATATCTTCAGGGTTTAAACGACTTAATTCCGCATTAGACCTTACCATTTTCCCATTAATATAAACAACAGGCGCCCCATGTCCAAAAACTTCAATTTTCCCTTTCTGCGATGTTACATTTGGTATTCTATCAAGTAAATTTTCCATACTTCCTGTTTTCTCCAAGATAGAACCCGCAACAGTCGTAACAACTGCACCATGTTTCAAGCGACTTTTAGGCAAAGAGGATTTCACCATGACACCATTCAATGTCATGTTTTCCTCTTTTAAAACTATAACACCAAGGTTAGAATCTGACACATGTTGGTAATTTGTTATGTATCCAACGCATGACACTTTGACAATTCCATCTTTATATGATTTCTTGAGTGAAAAGTAGCCATCTGTGTCACACACAACACCTTCTATAAATGTAGAATCAGGGGATTGCAGTAGAATTACATTTGCATATTGTATCGCATCTCCATGCTCATCCACTATTTTTCCCGTTATTCCTTGTGAAAAGCAAACAAGAGTGCAAATTATATAAAGAATAAGAGTGACTATATATCTCATTTTTTTATAAAATATATCCTGTTACGGTTGATTTAGGGCATCTTGGATCTGGATAATCAGAGTAACCTTTGCCAAGAGTTTTTGATATGTCAACTAAACACACTCGTCTATCTATAGACTTACGACAAACTTCCAAAACCGCACATTTTTTACAAGGAGAGCTAGTCTCACTATTTCCTATTTGACGAGAGGTGCAAATATCTAATGCCTTTGTTGAATTCCAAATTGTTTGTAATGGGAACTCGTTTATATTCCCAAGAATAAAATCAGGATTATCATAAAGCATTTCACATGGTGTACATATTCCTGTAGGTAGAATTGAAAGCATGTAATTTCCTGCATGACATATCTGATTGTTCATTACGAACTCTTCAACAGTTTTGAACCTATTGAGTTGATAGCCACACCTGTTTATCTTATTCAAAAAAACCGGAAATTTGCTCGTCAAAGATTTTACAAATATAGAGACAGATGCTAACTGTTCATTGTTTGGTGTATAATCTTTATATCCCATTTTAAATTCTGAATAGAATGCAGGAGTTATAACCCAATCTAATATATTTTCAAATTGCGATAAGAATGCATATAGTTGTTTGAAATTTTCTACTGTTCCATTGTGAGCAGTTATTACCCTTCTTATATTTAGACGTATGTTATGCTGTTGACAAAAAACAAACATTTGCCTAACTTTCTGAATATATGATGAAGAACATCCAATCATTATTTGCAAAATATTCATATCTACTGAGTCAATTGAAAATTGCAACTTGTTAAGGCCTATTTCTCTCAAAAAACTCACTTCATATTCTGTTAATGGCATTTTCGTGGAAAGGAAAGGGTAATATTCTCTATCAACAACATAAGCGAAAAGTTTCTTCCAGTCTTTTTTGCAAAAAATATCCCCACCCGTCAAAGCAACATTAGCCACTCCTATTTTACGGCATTCATCAATTATATTCTCTATTTTCTCCAGCTGTAATGAATTTACATTGTCTCGTTTTGCATAACAATAAATACAATTAGTATGACATGCTGTTGTTACCATTATGCTTACATTGAAAGGAACTGAAGGGCGCTTATTTTCGAAATGTCCGAAGGGACTAAATTTAATGTCAGAATAGTATTTACGATTATCTTTAGTATCACTGTTAATTAATATATGTGGTGGTACAAAGAATGTATGTCCACCAAAAACAAACTTACACTCTTTCTTACCTATCAAATTATTTATAAAATAGCCAACCTTATCAGTAGCCACACCAAGAGATGAAGATATTTTTATTATAGATGAGGTTGATGTATCTTTTCCTATCTCAGAAATAATAAATCCAACCACTGGTGGTATAACAAAAACATTCCCATTAATACGTTGTGTTCCTTTTTCTATTTGCTGTTCCAATTTAACTATATACGAGCATTTTTTTTCATTTCGAACTATATATTGAGGATTTAACTTGATATAATGCATATTTACAATATATTTAGAGACATTAATATTTAAGGGCATACCCAAAATGTGCTTTAATATAATTTAGGGTATGCCCATATTACTAACATTCCTGTAAACCTTGGTCGGTATCTGTAGGATCTGGTCCTGGATCAGGTTCTGTTCCTGGCTCTGGATCAGTTGGAGGCACTATAACAATTTCACCTGCTCCGCCATTTTGACAGACGCATGTACGAGAGCCTTTACCACCATTTACCTCTTCCATCTCAGAAAGAAGCAAATATTCAATTTCGTTCTTCTTCATTTTTGTTAAGGATAAAAAAAATTAAAAACTAGCCCAAAAGTATCATCGTGCCGATGACGACTTTAATTAGCTTTATAAAGGTCTAAGATATTTTGTCTGCAAATATAATATATTTATAATAACAAATGCACACATACAATATTAAAATACATTAAAAACCGACAAGTATTGGCTCACCCTCCCGATAAAATCCGTATAAAAAAATCAAAATATCAACGTAAATATGATAAAATTGCCCACTCGCCGTAGGCGGTGGGCATGAGAGCGAAAGATTAATTGTAATGTTAATTTGAGGTTATTCTATGTATAATTGAGTTTGCCATAATGCTCAATGTTTCTTGAACTCCACACGGTAGGTGCATCCGTTGCGCCAGTTGCTGCATCCATAGGCGGTCTTGCCCTTTATTATTGTGCCCTTGCCACATAATGGGCATGTGGTACCGATAATGGAGTCATCGACAGGAGGCACTGGCTGTGCTATGGGTTTTGGGGTTGTTGACTTTGCGGGAGTTTTTGCAGGAGTCTTTTTCTTTGCCGTTCGTTTCTTCTTCAAGTCCTCCTCGGTTAGCGTGGTCACGCGTCGGTTGGAGTTGTCGCGCAGCACATCGTTCACGATTTCTGTGATTTGCTGTTTCAGTCCGTTGATGAAGTCAGCGGCATCGTCCTTCTTGTGCTCTATGTCGCGCAGCCGCTTCTCCCATATTCCGGTCAGCTCGCAGCTCTTGAGCAGCTCCTCGTGTATTGTGTCGATAAGCTCTATGCCAGTGGCAGTAGCCACGAGGTTCTTGCGCTCGCGGCGTATATAGTGGCGCTTGAACAGCGTCTCTATGATTCCGGCACGCGATGACGGTCGGCCTATTCCATTTTCCTTAAGCGCGGCGCGCAGTGTCTCGTCCTCGACAAATTTTCCGGCTGTCTCCATGGCGCGCAGCAGCGTGGCCTCGGTGTAGTACTTCGGCGGCGTGGTCCACTTCTCCGACAGTGTTGGCGTGTGCGGACCGGTCTCGCCCTTGGTGAACGACGGCAGCGTGCGCTCCTCGTCGCCCTTCTTGTCCTCGTCGGGCTGTGCGTAGACATCGCGCCATCCCGGCGACAGTATTTCCTTGCCGCTCACCTTGAACTCCACGTCCTCCACCTTGCCGAGCACGGTGGTTGTTGAGAACTTGCAGTCGGGGTAGAACACGGCAATGAAGCGGCGGGCGATAAGGTCGTAGACGTTGCGTTCCATGTCGTTCAGTGCCGTGGCGGGCACGCCGGTGGGAATGATGGCGTGGTGGTCGGTCACCTTCGACGTGTCGAACACGCGCTTCGACTTCGTCAGCTTCTTGCCCATGAGCGGCTGCATGAGCGCGCCATACTGCTTGCTGATGCCCGAGAGTATGCTTGGGCACTTGGGGTAGATGTCATCGCTCAGATACTGCGTGTCGACACGCGGATATGTCGTCAGTTTGCGCTCGTATAGGGTCTGGATGAGCTTCAGTGTGGTGTCGGCGCTGTAGGAGAACTTCTTGTTGCACTCCACCTGCAGCGACGTGAGGTCGAAGAGTCGCGGCGCGGGTTCCGTGCCGTTCTTCTTCTGCACCGCCGTGACGGTGAACGGCTTGTCGGCTATTGTCGCGAAAGCCGCCTCACCCTCCTCCTTGGTCGTGAACTTGCCCTTGGTTGCTGTGAATGTGGTGTCGCGGTAGACGGTGGCGAGCACCCAGTAAGGCTCCGGCTCGAAGGAGTCGATTTCCTTCTGGCGGTTGACGATGAGGGCGAGCGTCGGGGTCTGCACGCGTCCGATGGACAGTATCTGGTGGTTCTGGCCATACTTGAGCGTATACAGCCGTGTGGCGTTCATGCCGAGTAGCCAGTCGCCGATGGCGCGGCTCAGTCCGGCTATGTAGAGTGGCTGGTACTCGCTCTGGTCTTTCAGCGACGCGAAGCCCTCACGTATCGCCTCGTCGGTCATCGACGAAATCCACAGGCGCTTCACCGGGCACTTGGCCTGCGCCTTCTGCATCACCCACCGCTGGATAAGCTCACCCTCCTGTCCGGCGTCACCGCAGTTCACGATGCCGTCGGCAGCCTGCATGAGCCGTTCAATGACGGCAAACTGTTTCTTTATTCCGTCGTCGTCGATCAGCTTGATGCCGAACCGCTGTGGAATCATCGGCAGTGCCGACAGGCTCCAGTGTTTCCACATGTCGGTGTAGTCGTTGGGTTCTTTCAGGGTACACAGGTGACCAAAGGTCCACGTCACCTGATAGCCATTGCCCTCCATATATCCTTGATGGGCATTGTTGGCGCCCAGTATTCTGGCTATATCTTTTGCAACACTTGGTTTCTCGGCTATGCAGACTATCATCTTCTTACTATTGTTCTTTTAGAATTGGTTCCTTTTGTGGAAATTATCATTTGTGTTCAGTGTGTTCTTTATGTCAGCTCCAGTCCCATCGACTCCACGAAGGTCTTCACCTCCTTGTGCTTCATCAGCTCGTCGAACACCTCCTTCTTGGTCATCCTCCGGCTAATCTCCTCAGCCTCGGCAAGTCGCAGCGAGATGTTCACTCCGCCGTTGTGCAGCGCCTTGGCAAGTGTCACGCGTATGCGGCCCTTGATTTCAGCCACCTGGTCGAGCAGCATCTGGTTGTCCACCACAATCTCGATGTTGGGGAAGTCGGCAATGCGCGGCTTCATGTTCTTCATTCTTGACGCGAGGGCAATCATCTTCTGCGGCATACGGTTGCACATCGACAACCACTGCAGGTCGAGCATGTCCTGCGAGAACTCCTCGTGCTCCTCCTTGTTGGTCACCTCGGCTTCCTTGCTTGCCACAGCCTGCTGCTTGCGCTGGAGGCTCTGGAAGGTGATGCCTATGTTCGACAGCTTCAGTGCCGGCCGGCGCGGGGCTTGCGCGGTGGCGGTGGCAGTGCTGCCAGAGGCGTGTGGGGTTGGGACAGGGGCTTGCGGGGCGGCAGCATGTGCGGCGGCAGCGGCTGTCAACTGTGCTGAGGCTCCGTCCATGGCGGCAGCGAGAGTCGCGCCGTCGTCCTTTCCCGGGGCAGCCACCTGCTGAGCCGCCTTCGTCCGGGACATTATGAGATGGTTAAACAGGGATTTCAGACGCTTGGGGCTACGCCCCGCACCGTCCGACGCGTCGTCGGGTTGCGTTATCTGCGCCACCTGGATGAGCGTCAGCTCAACGAGCAGCCGCTTGTTGCTGCTCTGCCGGTAGCTCAGGTCGCACTGGTTCATCAGCTTCAGCGCCGTGTATAGGAACTTCGTGGGGCATCGCTGTGCCTGCTCGGCGAATTTATCGCGCTGCTGCTGGCTCACCTCAAGAAGCGGCAGCGTGGCCTTGTCCTTTGCCATGAGCACGTTGCGCACGTGCGACGCCAGTCCGTTGATGAGGTTGCCGCCGTCGAATCCCTTCTCGATGATGGAGTTGAGCAGCACCATGATGTCGCTCACCTTGTTTTCCAGCGCCAGGTCGACGATGCGGAAATAGTTGTCGGCGTCAAGCTCGTTGAGGTCTTCAATGACCTTCTTGTAGGTGATGTTGCCCTGGCAGAAGCTCGCCGCCTGGTCGAAAATCGACAGCGCGTCGCGCATACCGCCGTCGGCTTTCTCGGCAATCACGTTCAGGGCTTCCTCCTCGTAGGTGATGCCTTCCTTCTCTGCCACGTGCTTCAAGTGGGCGATGGTGTTCTCCACGGTCATGCGCTCGAAGTCGTAGATTTGGCAGCGCGAGAGTATGGTGGGCAGAATCTTGTGCTTCTCGGTAGTGGCGAGGATGAATATCACGTGTGCCGGCGGCTCCTCAAGCGTCTTCAGGAAAGCGTTGAAGGCGGCCTGCGACAGCATGTGCACCTCGTCGATGATGAACACCTTGTACTTGCCCACCTGCGGCGGGATGCGTGTCTGTTCCATGAGCGACTTGATGTGCTCCACGGAGTTGTTGCTCGCGGCGTCGAGCTCGAAAATGTTGTACGACCGCTGCTCTGCAAAGGCGCGGCAGCTCTCGCACTCGCCGCACGCCTCGCCGTCGGCTGTGGGGTGAAGGCAGTTGATTGCCTTGGCGAAGATGCGCGCGCAGGTGGTCTTGCCCACACCGCGCGGACCGCAGAACAGGTAGGCGTGAGCCAGCTTGCCGCTCTTCACGGCGTTGCGCAGCGTCGTCGTCAGGGCGGTCTGTCCCACAACCGAGTCGAATGTCATCGGGCGGTACTTGCGGGCTGATACTATATAGTCTTCCATATTATTATTGTGTGCTGTGGTTATACTAACTGCAAACTTACTATAAAATTTTCTATTTTCGTGTATGAATACGAAAAATTATGAGTAAGTTTGCACTCAAAATCAGTAATAATGGGTCGTCTGAAACTAATAATGGCTCTCGTCAGCCACTACAAATACGCTATAACTATTGTCGTGGGCATACTCCTCGTGGGGTTTGTCGATGAGAATAGTTTCATGCATCGGGTCCAGTTGGAGATGCAGATAAGCGACCTCACCGATGAAATCAACCGCTACAACGAGCAGAACGCTGCCGACCTGAAGCAGCTCAAGGACATGCGCCGTGGAGCAAAGGCCTACGAGCGCATCGCCCGTGAACGTTATTTCATGAAGGCCGACGACGAGGACATCTATGTGCTCAGCGACGACGAAAAACCAGAAACAAGCAACAATGAAACAACTGAGTAAAGTCCAAAGTGCGCTGTTCCTCGCAGGAGGCGCGCTTATGGTTATAGGAGCAGGCTGCTACGCCTTCATCTTCGGGCAGCAGGTGGTCTGCTGGGTATATCTTGTGGGAGCGCTGCTCTTCGCCTCGATGCAGGTAAACCAGACCTACGAGGGTCAGAACACCACCATCAAGCGCCTGAAGCGCATCATGTCAACCGCCGACATCTTCTTCGTGCTCTCCGGCCTGCTGATGGTCGACAGCGCCTACCAGTTCCTGCGCGACGCCTTCAGCAATGTCATGACCTACTACACGATGGTCTACAACAAGTGGGTGCTGCTGCTTCTCGTGGCCGCGCTGCTTGAGATGTACACCATGCACCGCCTGGGCAAGGAGCTCGGCAAGGAGGAAGAGGAAGAGCGTTGACGATTACACACGGGGACCGGCAGAGAGAGTTGAAAAATTTCCTAAATAAGAATAATCATATTTTAAAACTCATAAAAAATCATCCGTTATTCGACAATACATATTACCTTTGCCTTTATACAAAGACATGCACAATAGTTTATGAATAAAATATTATACGCTTTTCTTACAGTTTTGGCGTTTGCCTCGTGCGCAAGCCAATACAACATCCAGGGCTCGTCCAACGTGTCTACGCTTGACGGACGTATGCTCTATCTGAAGGTTCTGAAGAACAACGACTTCAAAAACATCGACTCATGCGACGTTGTTCACGGGCAGTTCCAGTTCTGCGGCACATTCGACACCGTGCGCATGGCAAACATCTTCATGGACGACGAGAGTGTGCTGCCCCTTGTTCTGGAGAAAGGCGATATAACCATAAAGATTGACAACACACAGCAAACCGTCAGCGGTACACCGCTCAACGACGAGCTGTTCAAGTTCTTCAACAAGTACAACCAGCTCAAGAGCCAGGAGGCTGAGCTTGTACACACCCACGACCGCGCCATCATGAACGGACAGGACATGAACGTCGTCAACCGGCGGCTCAACGCCGAGGCGCAACGCCTCACCGAGCAGGAGGACAAGCTCGTGACGGCTTTCGTCACCGAAAACTTCGACAACGTGCTCGGTCCCGGAGTGTTCTTCATGGTCACAATAGGCAACCCCTACCCCGAGCTGACGCCATGGATTGAGGACATCATGAGCAAGGCCACCGACAAGTTCAAGAACGACGCCTACGTGAAGGACTACTATCAAAAGGCACAAGAAAACCAGGCCATCATGAACGGCATGAAGGCGCCCGACAACGTGCCACCGACCAACGGAGCCGCCATGGCACCGCCACAGCCGGCACCCGACGGACCCACGCCCAACGAAATGGCAAAACCAACAGAATAGATATGAAAACACTGATATTTGGAGGAAAGGTTGTCAACGAAGGCACCACCAAGGTGGCTTCCATCGTGATTGACAACGACATTATTACAGATATTGCAGAAGGCAACAACGCTCCCCGTGGCAACTACGAACAAATCGTGGATGCTACGGGGTGTTTTGTTCTACCCGGAGTGATTGACGACCACGTGCACTTCCGCGACCCCGGACTCACGCAGAAAGCCGACATGGAATCTGAAAGCCGTGCCGCCGCCTACGGAGGCGTGACATCCTACTTCGACATGCCCAACACCAAGCCACAGACCACCACCGTCGAGGCTCTCAACGACAAGTATGCCGACGCCGCGCGCAAGTCGCACGTCAACTACGGATTCTTCATCGGAGCCACCAACGACAACCTCGACACCGTGTGCTCCGTCGACCCCCACCGCGTGCCGGGCATAAAGCTCTTCATGGGGTCGAGCACGGGCAACATGCTCGTCGACAAGCGCGACGTGCTGCGACAGCTCTTCGCCTGCGCCAAGCTGCCCATCATGGCGCACTGCGAGGACACCGACATCATCAACCGCAACATGGCTGAGGCACAGCGGCTGTATGGCGACGACCCGTCAGTGGAGCATCACCCCGAGATACGCTCCGAGGAGGCGTGCTGGCAATCGACGCGCCTCGCTGTGGAGCTTGCCACCGACACCGGCGCACGCCTGCACGTGGCCCATCTCACCACGGCACGCGAGCTGCAGCTCTTCGGCTCCAACCCGCGCATCACAGCCGAGGCGGTCATAGCCCACCTGATGTTCTCCGATGCCGACTACGCCACTCTCGGCACACGCATCAAGTGCAACCCTGCCGTGAAGACCGCCGCCGACCGCGACGCCCTGCGCCGCGCACTCGCCGACGGACGCATCACCACCGTAGGCACCGACCACGCGCCCCACCTGCCCAGCGACAAGCAGGGCGGTTGCCGCCGCGCCGCATCGGGTATGCCGATGATACAGTTCTCGCTCGTCTCGATGCTTGAGCTTGTCGACAAGGGCGTCATCACAATCGAGCGCCTTGCAGAGCTGATGGCCCACAACCCGGCGCGCCTCTTCGAGGTGTCGCGCCGCGGCTTCATCCGCCCCGGCTACAAGGCCGACCTCGTGCTCGTGAAGCAAGGCGAGCCGTGGACCGTCACCAAGGACTGCATACAGAGCAAGTGCGGATGGAGCCCCATGGAGGGACACACCTTCCAGTGGCACGTGCGCACCACCGTCTGCAACGGACGCATCATCTACAACAACGGCGCCTTCGACACGGAGAGCCGCGGCGAGGAGCTGGAGTTCAGAAAATAAGCGGAGCCAATGGTTATAGACTATCACATCTCACAACTGCGCCCCTACATCAACTGGCTCTACTTCTACCACGCCTGGGGACTGGCTGGCAAGCCGCAAGCCGAGAAAGACCGTATGCACGAGGATGCCTGCCGTATGCTCGACACCTTTGAGCAGCGCTACATGACTCACGCCGTGTTCCAACTGTTCGACGCCAACAGCGACGGCGACGACATCATCATCGCCGGCACACGCCTGCCAATGCTGCGGCAGCAGCACCCGTCAAAGGAGGGCGACCCCAACCTGTGTCTTGCCGACTTCATCCGCCCCCTGCCGTCGGGCATCAAGGACCGCATAGGGGCATTCGCCACAACCGTCGACGGAACCATGGAGCACGACTTCGCCGCCGACGACTACGAGCGTATGCTCTCCCAGACACTTGCCGACCGCCTTGCCGAAGCAACAGCCGAGCTGATGCACCTTCAAGTGCGCCGCACCTACTGGGGCTACGCGCCCGACGAGCAACTGTCCATGCCCGAACTCCTGCGCGAGGACTACCAGGGCATACGCCCCGCCGTGGGCTATCCATCGATGCCCGACACGAGCGTCAACTTCCTGCTCGACCAACTCATCGACATGAAGCAGATTGGCATACGCCTCACCGAGAGCGGTGCCATGAAGCCGCACGCGTCGGTGTCGGGACTGATGTTCGCCCACCCCAAGGCCCACTACTTCGACATAGGCAAGATTGGCGACGACCAGCTGCGCGACTACGCCCGCCGGCGCCACCTGCCCCTGGAACTCGCCCGGCGCTTCCTCGCCTCACGGCTCCGATAACAAAGGACATTCTGAAACAAACCAACAATGATTGCACGTATATTCATACCCATAATCATAGCCATCCTGCTGTCCGACACCTACATCTACCGACGCTACCTGCGCCGCCGCTTCGACCTGACGGCATGGCAGCACCTGCTGTGGTGGATGCCGGGCGCAATCATGATTGCCGTCACGCTCACCTACGCGATGATCGACAACTTCGCCCCCGACAACCTGACGTGGTTCAACATCTACCTGTTCCTCCTCGGGCTGATTGTCCTGCCGAAACTGCTCTTCGTGCTGTCGTCACTCGCCGGACGGCTCGCCAAGCACCTGTTCCACCTGCAGCGCAACTGGGGCAACCGCATCGGACTCATCCTCGTGCTCGGCGAGCTTTACATGCTCTTCACCGGCTCCATGACGGGCATCGACCACCTGCGCGTGAAGCACGTCACGCTTGAGTTCAACGACCTGCCGCAGGCGTTCGACGGCTACCGCATCGTGCAGTTCACCGACGCCCACCTCGGCTCCATGCGCACCGAACTCCTTGAGCGCGCCGTCAGCGAGATGAACTCGCTCCACCCCGACATCATCGTCTTCACCGGCGACCTGCAGAACATGCGCCCACAGGAACTCACGCGCCACGCCCCTACCCTCGCCCACATGCACGCCGCCGACGGCATCTACTCCGTGCTCGGCAACCACGACTACACGCAGTACACGCCGCGACTGACCGACAGCCAGAAAAGACACAACGAACAGCTCACGCGCAACTTCGAGACCTCACTTGGGTGGAACCTACTGCTCAACGACCGCTGCATACTCCACCGCGGCAACGACTCCATCGTCATCGCCGGCGAGGAGAACGACGGCAAGCCGCCTTTCCCGCAGAAGGCCGACCTCGGGCGCACGCTGCGCGGCATATCGCCCAAGTCGTTCGTGGTGCTACTGCAACACGACCCGTCGGCATGGCGGCGCTCCATCCTGCCCAACAGCAACGTGCAGCTCACGCTCAGCGGACACACCCATGGCGGACAGATAAGTCTGTTCGGCATACGCCCCACAATGCTCAAGGACGACGCCGGACTCTACCGCCAAGGCTCGCGTATGCTCT
This sequence comes from Prevotella sp., assembly GCA_050875085.1. GTDB lineage: Bacteria > Bacteroidota > Bacteroidia > Bacteroidales > Bacteroidaceae > Prevotella. The sequence continues at coordinate 28,097 of JBNMLZ010000011.1, forward strand.
ACGTGTCGACCGGACTGGGCGGCTTCCTGCCCTTCCGCTTCCACATGGATCCCGAAATCGTGGAGATAACACTCCGAAAATCACGACATTAACAACAAGACAACATTAATAATCAAACATTAATAATTAATCATTAATGAAATACATCTACCGCATTTACCAACTCTGCATTGCTCTCCCCTTGATAGCAATCTACACTGTGATAACAAGCCTCATGGTAATCATAGGCTGCGCCATCGGCAACGGACACTTCTGGGGCTACTACCCCGGCAAGTGGTGGGCGCAGTTCATCGTGCGCATCCTGCTCCTGCCCGTCAAGGTGGAGGGACGCGAGAACCTTGAGCCGGGCCAGAGCTACGTGTTCGTGGCAAACCACCAGGGAGCGTTCGACATCTTCCTCATCTACGGTTTCCTGTGCCGCAACTTCAAGTGGATGATGAAGCGCCAGCTGCGCCAGGTGCCGTTCGTGGGCAAGGCGTGCGAGTCGTGCCACCACATCTTTGTCGACAAGCGCGGACCGAGCAAGATACGCGAGACATACGACCGCGCGCGCGCCACGCTCAAAGACGGCATGTCACTGGTGGTGTTCCCCGAGGGAGCGCGCTCGTTCACGGGCCACATGGGCGTGTTCAAGCGCGGCGCCTTCATGCTTGCCGACGACATCGAGCTGCCCGTCGTGCCGCTCACCATCAACGGCTCCTTCAACGTGATGCCGCGTATGCGCGACATGCGGTGGGTCATCTGGCACCCCCTGCGCCTCACCATCCACAAGCCCATCATGCCCATCGGCAAAGGGCCGGAAAACATCAAGCATCTTGAAAACGAGAGCTACAAGGCCGTCATGTCCGGTCTCGTGCCCGAATACCAGGGCTTCGTCGAGAACCCCGACCAATAGCACCAGTAGCCGAGCGTCCCCCAAGCCCCCCTACTTATCCGTGGCGGAGGTCTCCGGCCTCCGCTGCACCCAACGCTCCCCCAACCGCAGCTTCCACTGCTGCACCCACCACTCCCCCCGCCACTGCTTCCATCCAGTTTTTCCTGTATGGAAGCATTTTCTTTATATAAGTGTGTAAAAGAATTCCCCCAAAAGTATAATTACAGTCCCCCAAAAGTATAACTCAATTCGTCTTACCCCGACCGTTCAACATGCTTACCCCGACCGTTCAACGTGCTTACTTCGACCGTTCAACGTGCTTACTTCGACCGAAGTAAGACAACAAAAGGAGTCGTTTCGCATGACTGAAACGATATGTTTTGGGTACTATAGGGGTTTGAATTGACAAATAATATAATAATACACAGAAAGCAATTTGCTATTAATATAAATGAAATCGGAGGAATATCCCCCCGATTTCATTTAATTACGCAACGTGATGTCACACTGATGTAATATACGCACCACATGGGGTGCGACGCAACGAAAGCGCAATTGCCGCCAGTGTTCCAGGTTTCAATCCACGCACCCACATGGGGTGCGACAACGCAAACGCGCAAAAGTAGGAGCAATAAGAGGAGTTTCAATCCACGCACCCACATGGGGTGCGACTGTAGTGTCTCGTAAAATTCAATCTAAATTAATAGTTTCAATCCACGCACCCACATGGGGTGCGACGAATATATGCAAGACAACGGAGTGCCAAGCGGTGTTTCAATCCACGCACCCACATGGGGTGCGACTCTATCAAGGATGCTCAAAAAATGTATGAGTCTATGTTTCAATCCACGCACCCACATGGGGTGCGACCTATAGTTGTAAATAGCGGTGGCACACAAATGGGCGTTTCAATCCACGCACCCACATGGGGTGCGACCCAGCAGACGGAGCAGCAGCGCTATCAACGGAAGTTTCAATCCACGCACCCACATGGGGTGCGACGTTCAGTGCGGGTGTGGTAAATGTGAGGAGTGTCAGGTTTCAATCCACGCACCCACATGGGGTGCGACTCCGCTTTCAGTCCTTTCTTTTTACTTCGATGGTGTTTCAATCCACGCACCCACATGGGGTGCGACTTCATCAGTAGACGCGTTAGCCTTAAGGGTGCGTTTCAATCCACGCACCCACATGGGGTGCGACTGCATATTCAGCAAATGTCTGAATATCACTATGCAAAATTACGCAAATTGCGATATATGCCAAAAGTTTGATACAAAAAATCGTATTAATTACGAATAAAAGTCTAAGTTATTGATAATTAGGGAGTGCGAAACCTTTAACTTTTATGCAAAGCATATGGTTCGCACCCAGTTGTGTCAGATAATTAGTTCACCAGTAAAATCCACACTATTATCCTTGCCTAAATTCTCTATCCTCCTTTTCCAATTGTTACCTAACAGATAGAAACGGATTGAGTCTTGGGCAGAATCTATCAGACCTTCAAGTTGTGCTTTAAGAGAAACATACTGAGCCTCCGTCAAGACACACTCAAATACTGAATTTTGAACACGCTTACCATAATTAAGGCAAGCCTTTGAGACTTTCCGTAGACGCTTCGCGCCAAGTGGCGACGTGATATTCACGTCATAAGTAATCAACACAAACATAAGCTATTTCATTAAAAATACAGGATAGTCGTCCAAGTCCTTACGTATAAACCTTGCCAAAAGCATAGACTGGATATAAGGCAACAATCCGACACTAACTTTCTCGTTCAAATAAGGATGCGTTATCTGTTCCCTTTTGCGGTTTTGCCAAGCCGAGATTATTGTCTTGCGTCCAGAGTCAGTCATAACAACTCCTTCTTCGCCTTGCTTTAAAAAATCCTTGATTGTTATCTGCTTGCGGTTTATCAACGACAGCACAAGTCTGTCGCCAAGATACGCACGCAGTTCTTCCATCATGTCCAACGCCAATGATGCACGACCAGGCCGCAGTGTATGCATAAACCCGACATAAGGGTCAAGCCCTACTGTTTCCAATGCTGAAGCCATGTCGTTGCATATCAGTGTATATACAAACGACAGCATGGCATTTATCTCATCCTTAGGAGGACGGCGGTTGCGTCCTTCAAACTTGAAGTCTTGTTTCTGGTTCAGCAACAAGTTATGGAACACACTGAAATAATAATTTGCAGCCTCGCCCTCGATGCCTCTTACGCTGTCTATAGAATCTGCATTAAATACATTGCGCTTGCATCGCAACAGTTTCTCAGCCGCATTTTCAACAGCCTCATCGCTGCCATTGTCACGCACAAAACGCCTTAGAATGTTGCGATAGTTTTGTATCTTTCCGCCAATGAAAAGCTTACCCAGATGCAGCGCATAGTTAGGTTCGTCAGAGTATTTGTATTGTGCTTTCCTCAACAACACATTTCCCCTTGTCGGCCCTTGTGACCTGCTTATATATCGTCCTTGTGGAGAGAGGAATGTCAAGTCTACATTATTGTCGGCACAAAGCTTCATGACACCCGGACTTGCTCCCATATATCCAAACGTGACAATCTGCTCGATGTTGTGAACAGGAATGCGGAATATCTCGTTCTGCTTCACAGACACTACAACATTAAGACCATCTTTGCTAAGATAGGCTTCAGGTGTTGTGACGTATAGTGTGTTAAGTAATATCCTCATAAAGGTTTCGATTTAGGTAGGTTGATACTTTTGTGCAGTCGTTCATCTCTGGCAAACAGATGTCTTTCAGCGAACAGTTCTTGCAATGCGGAGCTTTCACAGCCGGAGGCATCTCCCCGCTCTTGAATATTTTGTGCATAGCCTCAGCACATTGCTTTGTGATGTTTCTAAGTGACTCAGAAATTGTAACCACATCGCGGTGCTTCTCCTCATTATAGTACAGCGCACCGTATGTAATGTGTATGCCATACATTTCCTCCAAGCACATTGCCTGTGCCGCCAACTGCACCTCGTCTCTTTCATCAGGCTTGCAGTGTCCTCTCTTGTATTCCACGGGAAACGGTTTCCAATAACCGTTGTACCTGTCATGGGTTATTGCATCATCTGGAGTATCCGACGGCACAAGTTCCACAGCATCGGTTATGCCGTACAATCCCAGTTCCTTGGAGGCGATGTGCAGGGAACGCAGCGTTATGGTGTCGCCATTCTTTTGACGATAGAAAGGGTTGTCAACATTTTTGTGCAACAACTCTCCCTCAATGGTCAGTTTGTTGTCGTCCCATTGCTGCTCGATATGTATTAAAGCCCATTGCCGGGGACAGAACATATAGTGCTGTATCCCCGACAACATGAGCATTTCATCTTCAGTATACATACTGATACTAAATAAGTTCTTCAACGGTCACGCCACTCGGCACTGAAGCTTTGTCGATAATGACTTCATAGTCGTTGAATGAACGTGGAGCAGAGCCTGTCTTTTTATCAATCTTAACCAAGTCAAAGAGTTTGTTGGCTGGAGCGTTTCCAAGTTCCGAATCATGACGGAACACAATGAGTTTCTGTGCACTCATCAAGCCACGTGCTGCCGAGCGATCAACATCAAACATATTCTTCAACGCCTCAAAGAAAAGTAGCAAGTCTTCTTCTGAGAAACCTGTTTGTTTGGCGAGATTGGCAGAGATAAAACCATGGCATACATAGAGACCGTATGGAACAGTAGCCTTACGACCCATGGTACGGTTGTCACCGTTCTGCTTTTCTGCCTCTTTCTCTGTAGCCACTGCCATTCTTGTTATAGAATGTTCAGCCGTGGCAATTGGATCTACACTACGGGCAAATGTAAACTGTATAGGACCTCTCACCTGACCGGCATTCTTGCCAGTCGACATAACAGCACCAAAGGTACGGATGTCATAATAGTTCTTGCACATGAACTTGCGGGCTGCTGCCGTCTTGTCCTTGGCATTTTTCACATCTGCATCGTCATACGCCTTGTCTATCTCGCTATTCAGCACTGCTTTCTCCTTAATAAATATGTCATAACCATCGGCAAGTCCTTTAGCCACCTGCACATAGTTGCGTACCTTGCGCTTCAAGCACACATCGGTGACAAGTCCCATACCCGTTTCAGCGTCTACACGTGGAAGATTGCCTGCATCGGGATCTCCGTTAGGATTTCCATCATGAACATCAAACATATAGACGAAATCAATTCTGTTATTTAATTCAGCCATAATATTTATATTTTAAGTGTGAATAATTTTATTTAATCGTTACTCTCTTCCTTCTTTGTGAAGAAGTCCTGCTTCTGATGGTAATAACCAATGAAGAAACGTCCTTGGTCTTGCAGATCAAGATGCGCAGGAAATCCGGTTGCGGGAATCTTGTCGATAATTTCCTGTTTAAGTTTCTCATAATATATTTTCCTTCCCCCATTTGAGAGTTTCTCCAAATGGTGTAACGAAAGGTTGAGGATTGTCGCAAACACCGATGCCGGAGTTGCGCTTGCCGCATTCATGTAACGCTCACGAATGCTGTTAATTCCATTCGCGTCTTCTTGAATCTTATCAAGAACTGCAAAGAGGCGACCGCAAAGGTAGCCTTGGTTAGTGTTACTCTTGTCTAACATAAATTCTATCTTTTTGTTGTTATCTTTTATTCTGTTTAGGTATGCCTTTATTATAGCCACACGCCCTATTCTCACGGCACCTTTATCAGACGACTCTGCCCTTATACGACGTATACATGCTGAAAGCAATGTATAAGGGTATGGAGTTCCTTGGAAAATGCTCTGTACGATGGCCTCTGGCATATTTGGTGTTGCCTCTGATTGCTTGCCATTAAGTGTTACGGCAGACAAAATATCCCTTATGCCCATATACGGCTTCTTGTCTTTTCGTGTGTCCACAACCGCCATATCATCAAAATGGCGCAGTACATTTTCCGCAAAATCCCGTAACGGACTCTCCGACCAATAGACCACTGCTATTCTTGCAGAATTTGGAGCAAGTCCAAGTATATAGAAACGGTCATCCAACGAAGTTTTCAGATTACCAGTGTATATAGCTCTAAAAACCTTTCTTACTTGTTCTATCTTTGCATTAGGGTCATCTTGTTCTTCATCATTATAACTAAACAAATCAAACATTCCTTTTTCTACTTGTTCTGCCGCTTCATCTTTCGACGATGACCAAAATATAAAAGTACGGTTGCCTACACTGAATTTATTGTGAGAGCCTTTCTGCAACATTGCATTAAGGGCTGTTGTATAGGCAAACTCCGCGTCTTCGCTTATTGGAGCATTATCACATTTCTTCTTTCCGTAGGAATCATAACCAGAGTTTACCTGGAAAGCTACGAGTTTAGCCGTAGCCTGACTTCCTGGTATCATAGTGGCTGTCGTTGTTTCAACAGGTACTCCATGATTACCCGTTACCAAACATATACTCTGCGATACATTTGCATTGTTAGCACAATCCAACTTCAACAACTCTTTTTTTTCAGCAACAATCTTAGTGTCGCCTTCTATTCTGAAAGAGAAAGTAGAATACTTCTTTGACAGGCTTTTCTTTACGTCTTCCCATAGTGGAGCCTTCTCTATTTCAGATATTATAGCCTCTCTACCTTGCTGATAGAAAGCCATAACTGCATGTATATCGGAGTTGTCTGGAAATTCATTGAAGATTGATTCAACCTTTTCCTTAAATGTGTCGAAATAGAGTTGTTCCTTTCCATTGCTCTTGTCTGAAACACCAAAAACGTAGGCACTATTATCATAAAGATAATTTGCTACGGCAGCACTTGACCTACCAACATGTTTCTTTACAAGATAAGTTCTTGCATGATTCTTGTCTATACGACAATCCTCAAAGCGCAGGAACTTTCCTTGTTTAGAGATAACCAAAAGAAAACCTATTTCCTTTTCCTCCATTCCTGGCATGGGAAGATTTCCACACCGGTTATAATAGTCATACAATGCTTTCAGTATCATCTTAATATCTCCTCACTGTTTAATGGTGGAACAATGATAACTCCTTCTTTCATTTGTGGACGATAGAACATAGGCATAATGTTCTTTGGATTACTGAAGTCCATGTCGTAAAGCATTATGCCCAAGTCCTTCGTTCCTCCTTGTTCTGCCGACAAAGCAGGCTGCAATGATTCTGCATCAACATCAACGAATCTGAATGAGGCAGAAAACTCACGTGTGCCAAGATAAGGTTGATTGAAGCATTGACCTTTGCCAGCCCTACGCTCAAACATCTTGTAATACTTCATTGGATTCTCGTCCCTACCTGGCTCATGAGCGAACAAATCGCCTTCAGCTTTTCTTTTTGCTACAGAACGAAATTCCATCTTTGCCCATATTCTGTATCTAACATCCTTTAAGAGCAACGAGTTCTTCTGTTGTCGCTTGTCTTCTATATAGATGACCGACTTGCTCGCAACAGCGCCAACCTCATTTCTTCTTACTGATGTCCATTTTATAGGATTCAGCACTTCTATTTTTGTAATTTGCCAATGTATGGCTGGTTTCCAAAATATAGCCTCAAATATGGCACGTGCTGCCGATGGCGTTATCACGTCATAGCTCACTCGTTCCACCTTCAGCTCTGGCCGTGTGAAGCAAGCCATGTCGCCCCACACCTCCAAGCAATATACCTTGTCATTATATTCCATGTCTATCTCTATTTATAACATTAATACTTCATTAGCCCAATTATTGTCCATACGCAAACCTATATGTGAATCATATTGCTGCTTGTAGTCAATAACAAAAAGGCCTTCTTTCTTCTCGCTTACAACGCCCATTTCTGCCAATGCCTGGAAGTCGCTCTTATTAACATTGACTGTATATTGCGCAAGCTTTTTCATCAACACATACGATGGTCCTTCCTGCAAGAGTTGTTGCAACAGTTCCATGCTGTCTTTCCAGCATACTACTACAGATACGCCTGTATCGTCTATGAGTTGGAATTCTTTGGCACCAGTGGCAAAGTACAACTCTTTAGGGTTGTAAAGATAATGTTTCATATCCTTCTTATCGAAGCTGTCCTTTCTGCAATACAGCTGCTTAAAGTATTCAGACATTGTGCTTGGCGCAAACCAATCGGATGATTTATCAAGGCTCTGCCTTGCATTATCAGCCGCTTGCATTTCGCCTCTTGGCAAGTTGTGTTCCTTTGTCAAACTGAACACATGAGTAGTACACACCTCACTCTTCCCCTCTCTGTTGCATCGTCCTGCAGCCTGCAAGATGGAGTCAAGTCCAGCTTCTTGCCTGTAGACAACTGGGAAGTCAATGTCTACTCCAGCCTCTATCAATTGCGTTGACACTACACGGATAATTTCTTGATTGTCATCCTTTAAAGCTGCTTTTATATTATCTATAGTCTCGCTTATATGCGCAGGACACATATTCTTTGAAAGGTGTAGAGTGATGCCTTCTTGTGGCAAACGCTTGTAAATTTCCTTGGCATCCTTTCTGGTGTTGACAATGCAAAGCACACGTTTATGCTGCGCCAGCATATCGGCAACTTCATCATAAGATTTTCCTTCGTCATTTATATCCAAACGCACACGTCTCAGTTTGTCATGAAGTTTAAAATCCTCAGGAATTATTTCCCCAACATTATCTATTCCTTTAAACGAAGCCTTAGGACAACAACCTTCTATCAATCCACTAAGTACAGGTTGACTTGCTGTAGTAAACAAAACCGATGTTTTAAAGATTCTGTTATATGTCTTAAGAGAGTCGACTATTGGTTGCAAGTAGTCTGTCGGGAGAGTCTGCACCTCATCCAATATTATTACACTGTTTACGATATTATGCAACTTACGACAAGCAGAGGGTTTGTTGCTGAACATCGATTCAAACAACTGCACATTGGTGGTGACGATTAGCGGATAGTCCCAATTCTCAGTAGCCAATTTCATCTTTGCCCTAAGGACCTCATCTTTTATATTCTCAGGGTCTACATTGCTGTGATGCTCCAAAACATTCTCAGCACCAAAGATACCTCTGAGTGTCGCAGCTGTCTGCATGATGATGCTTGTATAAGGTATGGCTATAATTATTCTCCTTTGCCCATTATGAATGGCGTGTTTCATTGCCCACAATAACGATGACAATGTCTTGCCTCCACCTGTAGGAACGGTCAGACTATAAAAACCTATTGGAGTTTCTGCCATCACCGCACAGCATTGCTGGATTTTATCTCTTATTTTATTTACTTCTGAAACTGATGATTTGGCTTTTAATTCTTCAAGTTTAAGTTTTAATAATGGTAGTAGTTCTTCAATGGTGCTTTTGTTCTGCCTTAGTTTCGATGTTTGTGGAGCCATAAAAGCTTCAGTGTCCAAATAATCCGCATCAACAAGACATGAGAACAACACCCGCGACAAATGATGAAAGTCTTGTTTATCCATGCGAAACCGTGGAGTGTCAAGTTTTATCTTATCCACATTTACGTCTATTTCGGAAGGAATTTCATTTCGTAGCTCACTTCTTTCCGAATTCAGCTCATCAATGTCATGTAACCCCGTATGATGTGACCAAATTTGATTGACAAAGAAATTATCTAAGGTTTTGCCATATAGCTTTTGCGCCATTATAGCACCAACATATGCATGATGATGTTCTGGAGGCACTTTTGCGTCAGGGGCATATCCACTTGCTTTTTTAATGTATTGTTGAAAAGCAATGGATTCTTTTCCCTTATCATGCAACATGCCCAACACTTCACCCCATGCATACATTCCAAACTCACCTGCAAATTGCGAAGACAGTTTTGCAACTCCATTTGTATGGTCTTCATTAGACTGTATAACCCATTTGTTGTTGGTTTTATCTATGTATAAATGCGATATTGTTTCATGCATAATGCTATTGTTTTTTCATTTACAAATATACCTTTTATATTTATACATAAAATCATTACTTGCAGTTATTTAACTTAAATTCACTAACTCCCGTTATTTTTCATTACCTTTGCAACCTACAAAGGAAAAACAATATTGCATGAAGAATAACATGACCAAATCATTGGCAATGCTGCTCATTGCATGCGCTGCCTCAGGTGCTGTCTTTGCCGGTGGCAAGGGCGGCAAGACAGTGAAAATCAGGATGATTGAGACGACTGACGTGCACGGGCGTTTCTTTCCCTACGACTTCATCCGCCAACAACCTACCGAGGGTTCGCTGGCACGCGTGGCTACATATGTGGATTCGCTGCGCGCCATCTACGGTGACCGGTTGCTGCTCATGGACACGGGCGACATGCTGCAGGGACAACCCGTTGTGACATACTACAACTATGTGAAGACCGACTGCGAGAACATCGCGTCATCGGTGAGCAACTACCTGCGCTACGACGTGCGCTCCATGGGCAACCATGACGTGGAGACGGGACACGCCGTCTACGACAAGTGGGTCAAGGAGATGAACTGCCCGATGCTTGGCGCCAACATCATCAACACTGCTACAGGCAAGCCTTACCTCAAGCCTTACGTCATGTTCAATCGCGACGGGGTGAAGATTGCCGTCATCGGACTCATCACGCCGGGCGTGCCGTCGTGGCTGTCGGAACAGCTGTGGAGCGGACTGCGCTTCGAGGATGCCGTGGAGTCGGCGCGCAAGTGGATTGACGTGGTGAAGAAGACGGAGAAGCCGGATGTGATTGTAGGACTCTTCCACACGGGCATCAACGACCACAGCCTTACCAATGGCTGCGTGAACGACGCCACCCTGGACATAGCGCGCAACGTGCCGGGCTTCGACGTGATTTTCTACGGCCACGACCATGCCGTTCATTATGAGGAGGTGACGAGCAGCGATGGCTCGAAGACCATCATCGTCAACCCGGCCAACAACGCAATGCGCGTGGCTGACGCCGAGATTGAGGTTGGGAAAAAGGACAAGAAAATAAATGTCAACATCGTTGACATTTCACAAAAGAAGGTGGACGAGAACTACATGCGCACCTTCGCGCCACAGATCGAGGAGGTGAAGAAATATGTAGGCACCGAAGTGGGACGCTTCGAGGCTCCAATGACATCACGCGACTGCTACTTCGGCAGCAGCCCACTGGTTGACTTCATCCACGACGTGATGCTCTCGACAAGCGGTGCCGACGTGTCGTTTGCCAGTCCGCTGTCGTTTGACGTAACGGTAAAGGCGGGACCCGCAACACTGAGCGACATGTACAAGCTCTACAGCTACGAGAACGACCTGTGCGTGATGTCGCTCACGGGACGCGAGATAAAGAAATACCTTGAAAAAAGCTACGATGGTTGGGTGGCGACAATGACCTCGCCTGCAGACCATCTGCTGAAGATAAACAGCCGCGACTCGTCGCGAGACAAATATTTCGGACTCGCCACGCCGTTCTACAATCTCGACAGTGCGGCAGGTATCTGCTACACCGTGGACACCACCAAGCCATCGGGCAACCGAATCAACATCACGAGCATGGCGGACGGCACACCGTTTGACGAGAACAAAACCTACAGAGTGGCTGTCAACAGCTACCGCGCAGCGGGTGGCGGTGGACTGCTCACCGATGGCGCGGGAATAAAAAAGGAGAATCTCGAAAAACGTGTAGTGTGGCGCGGCGACTACACCCTGCGCGACTACATACTGAAATACATTGAACAGCACTCACCAATAGTGCCTAAAGCCAACAACAATTGGCGGTTCATACCGGAAGACTGGACCATACCAGCCGCCGCACGCGACCGCCAACTGCTGTTCCCACAATAACTGGGAGAGGGGGCGCCCTCGCCCCCGGCTAACGCAAATAATTTGCCATACCGGGGGCGAGGGCGCCCCCTCTCCCAGTTATTGTGGGAACAGCAGTTGGCGGTCGCGTGCGGCGGCTGGTATGGTCCAGTCTTCCGGTATGAA
>JBNMLZ010000012.1:0-38709 GCA_050875085.1 Prevotella sp.
ACCTCTACTATCTAGAGCACCAAAGTCTGTGGACCGACTGCAAAATACTCTTCACCACATTCTTCCACATCATATTCGGCAAAAGATTTTAGGGAATAACGCTATCCGTGGCGGAGGTCTCCGGCCTCCGCAGCAACTAGGTTATGCGCAATTAAGGAATATCACTAATTTATGTGTAATTAATGAACATTACTAATCTTTGCTTTCTGCGGAGGCCGGAGACCTCCGCCACGGATAGCGTTATTCCCTAAAATCTTTTGCCGAATATGATGTGGAAGAATGTGGTGAAGAGTATTTTGCAGTCGGTCCACAGACTTTGGTGCTCTAGATAGTAGAGGTCGTAGTCGAGTCGGCGCAGCATTTTCTCCATGGTGTCGGTGTAGCCGTTGTAGAGTGTGGCGTAGGATGTTACGCCCGGCCGGATGGCGTAAAGCTCGGTGTAGCGCGGGTTGTGCTCGATAATCTGGTCGATGTAGAACTTTCGTTCCGGCCTGTAGCCGATGAATGCCATGTCGCCCTTGAGCACGTTCCAAAGCTGTGGCAGTTCGTCAAGGTGGTGGGCTCTCATCCACTTGCCCACCTTTGTCAGGCGCGGGTCGTTGAATTTGCCGTCGAGCAGCAGCTGGGGGCCGTCGTTTTCGGCATCAATCCTCATGCTCCGGAATTTGTAGATGTAGAAAGGCTTACCGTGCAGCCCGATGCGCTCCTGCCGGTATATCACCGGTTCGCCGTCCTCAAGCCGTATGGCTATGCAGCATACAAGAAACAGGGGGGCGAAGACAATCAGAGCCACTGCTGAAATTATGAAGTCGATAAGTCTTTTCATTCTGCAAATTTTGTTACACTATATTATATATAACGCGGGAAGTACTTATTAATTGTATAGAAAAACAAAATTTATTAAAATTTGTTGTCTATTTTTCCTCCTCCTCTTTTGGCATCGTGCGCAGGCTGTGCGCCATACGCCGCCGCAACTGGTATATTTTCACTGTGTTGAGCACTTCCACCACGCCATACACAATCATTGTCCAGCCGATTACGAACAGTGGGGCAGTGGCGATGGAGTTGGGCGATATCAGGGCGATGAGTCCGATGAGCAGCGTAAGTGCCGGCATCACCCAGAAGTATACCCCGATGCGTGCTATGCGCGACGCCGCTATGAGGTTCACGAACTGGCTCACGGCACCGAGTATGAGTATTGCCGCAAGCACATACACGAGATAGGTGACAAACGCCGTCGGCATGACGGCAAGAATGAGTCCGAGGATGAGGCTGCCCAGTCCCACGATGGGGAAGATGGGTTTGGGCTGTGTGAGCTGGCGGCCGTCGGCGTCGAACACCTGGATGTCGCTTGCCTTGCCGCGCGCCACGAAATAGGTGACACACGAGAACACGCCCGACACAAAGAACAATACGCCTATTGCCACTGTTATCCATTCCACTGTCTGCTCGCGGTACTTCACGAGCAGCGCTCCTACTGCTATGGCGCACACGGCGCGGAGCAGCGAACTTAGTAAGGTCTTCATATAATGTTGAATGTTAAGTGTTAAATGTTGAATGTTAAATTGTTGAACCTTGAATTGTTTGTCAAAGGTAGTCATATTTTTTCAAACCATCACCATTATGATAGGGATTTTCCCCCTGTGGTTTAGGGAAATTCCCTTTGTGGTGTGATATACAGTTGCTACCTTTGCATGTGTAAAGAAACAAGCAACAAGTTGAACCAATAAAAGCAACAATATTATGAAACGGTTTATATCAATGATGGCTTTGCTGTTCACCCTCACGTTCACGGCAAACGCAATGAGTTACGAGCAGGCCCGCGAGCAGGCTCTGTTCCTCACCGACAAGATGGCTTACGAGCTTAATCTCACCGACGACCAGTATGAAGCCGCCTACGAGATAAACCTCGACTATCTGATGAGTGTCAACTCCGTTGACGACCTCTACGGCTCCTACTGGCGCTACCGCAACCTCGACATGAGCTACGTGCTCCTCGACTGGCAGTACCGCGCCTTCTGCGACGCCGCCTACTTCTACCGCCCGCTCTACTTCAGCGGTGGCTACTGGCGCTTCGGCATATATGCCCGCTATCCGCATCGCGACTACTTCTATTTCGACCGTCCGCGTGTATACGTGAGCTATTGCGGCGGCCACTCATGGCGCAGCAACCACGGCCGCTCTTGGTATGACGGCCGTCACTTCGGTCCGCGTCCCGGCGGCGACCACTTCGGAATGCGCGACGGCTTCAACCGCGGCGACTATGGACGCGGCAACCGTCAGTCGTTCGGCAACCGCCAGCCGTCGCCCACACCACAGCGCGGCAACCGCCAGTCATTCGGCAGCCGTCAGCCTGCTTCAATGACTCCCCAGACTCCCCAGACCCCGCAGCGCGGCAACAGCTCGTTTGGCAACCGTGCCAGCAGCACCCGCACCACTGTCATGCAGCCTCAGGTAGGCAACGACTCTCCGCGTGGCTCGTTCGGCAGCAGCCGTGGCCAGTCCTCTTTCGGCAACGGCCGCATTCAGCCGTCAACCAGCAACAGCCGCGTGTCAAGCCCACAGAGCAATCCTCGCCCCACCTTCACTCCTGCCCAGCCGCAGCAGCGTCCGTCGCAGAGCCAGCCTTCATTCGGCAGCAACCGTGGCTCCTTCGGTGGCAGTCGCAGCAGCGCCCCGACCATGAGCGCCCCGTCGCGTGGCGGCAATAGTAGCTCCATGGGCGGCAGCAGCTCTTCACGAGGCGGCTTCGGCAGCCGCCGATAGCGGAACGGCAGACTCCCGTCTGCCGAGTATCCCCCCGGAACGGCAGACTCCTGTCTGCCGAATATCAGAAAAAATCAAATGTAGTAGAAATAACTATTCTTTTATGCGTTAAGTGTGGACTTTTGCCAATCGGCAAGGCCCGCACTTTTTTTATTTGTACCAATGTGTTATATGGCCAATGAGCTATATAACCAATGTTCTCACTTCAGCGTTTTCCATTCTCGGCACCTCGTTCATCGGCTTGTCGAAGAACACCGACTGTATGGCCTTGTTTATTATGCCGTGTCCCACGGCAGCCACCGTCTGTCCGTCGTAGCGCCGTCGCATGAGGTCGAGAAACTGCCGTGCGCGCTGCCGCATAGCCTCGGTCGACTCGATGTCGTCGGTCCACTTGGCGTCCTTCAGGTCGGGTATGTATCGGCCGGTGAAGCTGCCCCAGTCGCGCTCGCGCAGCAGCGGAGTCTGGAAGATGTGCCCAAGCGCCGCCTGGCGGTTGTCGCCGAAATGCGGCGCGGCAATCTCCACGCACGTGTCGACGGCGCGTTTCAGGTCGCTCGCCACAAACGCGTCAATCTTTTCGTCCTTCAGCCGAATGCCGAGCAGCCGGGCCTGCTCCACGCCATTGGCGGTGAGCTGCCCCTGCGTCTGCCCCTGCATTATTCGGTTCACGTTGTCAACCGTTTCGCCGTGGCGAATCAGTAGAAGTCTGCAAGCCATGTTTCTCAGTGTTTATGCTAAAAGCGTTGTTTCTTACTTTGTCTCTGTAATCATGCGGTGCCACTTGAAGTAGCCCATCACGGCGATGACGACATACAGCCCATACAGGAAAGCCTTGAACGGTATGCCTTTCACCACGTAGAGGTAACAGCATATCAGATCCACCACAATCCAGAATATCCATTGCTCCACATACTTGCGCGCCAAAGCCCACAGCCCCACGAAGCTCATGGCGTTGGTGAAGGCGTCGAGCAGCGGCACGGTGGAGTTGGTGAACTCCACCAGCACATAGTAGGTAGCTGCCCACGCCACGGCGAGAAACGCCATGGTGGGCAGGTAGAGCTTTGGGCGCATGTGGGTGATGGGCATCTCGGCCGACTCCTTCTGTCCGCGTTTCTTGCCGAAGCGCCACACGGCGTAGCCATATATGGCTGCCACGGTGTAGTAGACGGCCATTCCGGCGTCGCCATACAGTCCGTGGCTCCAGTATAGATACACGTCGAGGGCAGGCATGATGATGCCGAAGAACCACAGCGCTATGCTGGCCCGGTACTCAAGCACGATGTAGAGTATGCCGAGGCAAGTGGTGAAGATGTCGAGCCCGTGAGCGATTATAAAATCCTGCATTGCCGGCTGGTTAGAATTTCAGCGTCACGTGTCCCATCCAGTTGAATCCAGCCATCGGTATGTAGGCGAGGGTAGACGAGCGCTTGCCCTCGTTGTACCAGTCGTAGTACACATAGCCCGATGCGGCATAGTGGCGGTCGAACACATTGTTGAAGTCGGCGCCGATGACGAGCTGCTTCAGTCCGAGCACCTTGCCGCCGAGGTTGAATGTGTAGTTGGCGTTGATGTCGGTCTGCGAGAAGCATGGCAGCTGGCGGTCGGTGCTCTCGGAGTTGTCGAGATACTGCGAGCTTACGAAGTTGGTGTGCCATGTGGCGCGGAAGCCTCCGAAGTGCAGGTCGACAAAGCCGTTGAGTATTGCCGACGGCGAGAATGCGAGTGTTGAGTTGTTGTAGTGGTTGCGCACGGTGTAGCTGCCGTCCTCAAGCTCCGTCCAGCTCTCCACATACTCGTCGAAGTTCTTTATCTTGTTGCGGCTCAGTGCGGCGTTGCCCTCAAGCGAGAGCCATGACAGCGGGCTCCATCCGGCTGAAATCTCGGCACCGAGGCGGTAGGAGTTCTTCACGTTGGTCGTGAGCGACTCGCCGATGTCACTCTTCTCGCCTGTCTGCACGAACTGGTTGAAGTAGTCCATGTAGTAGAAGTTGACTCCTGCAAACCAGTTGCAGCCCTGGTACTGGTAGCCCCATTCGAGGTCGAGCAGTCGCTCAGGTGTCGGTGCCGGGTAGCTGCCGTTGTCGGTGAAGTTGTTGCGCTCAGGCTCGCGGTTGGCGTAGGCGAGTGATGCGTAAGCCTTGTGGCCGTTGGCGGCATAGCTGATGCCAGCCTTCGGGTTCACGAAGAAGTAGTTCTCGTTGACGTCGAGTTGCTGCTGCTCGTAGAACTTCTTGCCGTCCTTCTTGGTCTTGATGAACTTGTCGTTCACGCCGTCGGTGTTGTAGTTGACGAAGCGCATCTGCAGGTCAACGAAGGTGTTCCATCCCGGCGCGAAGGTGTGGTTGGCCTTGACGAACCAGCTGTAGTCGTTCTTGTGGGCGTTGGAGCCGTAGTACTTGTACTTGCCGTTCTTGAGATACTCGCGCTCCACGTCCTCGTTGGCGATGTAGGTCAGGTAGCCCCAGTGGTTGCAGCGGAAGAGCTGCATACTGAATCCGCCGAGCACGTCCCACGACTCGTCCTTGTAGTTGAGGTTGTAGAGTGCGCCGTAGTTGTTCTGTGTCAGGCCCTTCTTGCGCACGGCCTCCGACGCGATGAGGTTGCCGTCGTTGTCGTAGACGTTGAGTCCGAACTTCTTGCCGAGCTCCGAGCTTGTCTTGAACTCCTTGTAGTAGCCCTGTCCGTAGGTGTAGTGGGCAGTGATGCTGTGGTTCCAGTGCTCGCCAGGATGCCATGAGAAGTTCAGAATGTTGTGGTTCTGGTAGAAGTTGTCGGTAGTCTGGTCCCAGTACGAGCCGTTGCGCATCTGGTAGCGCTTGGTTGTGAACTTGCCGTCCTTCGAGTCGGGGAACACGAGTTCCTCGTAGAGCGAGTTGAACTTGCCGAGACCGTTCTTGTACATGTCGCGGTAGTTCATCATGCCGTAGTCGCGCAGGCTGGTGTCGCCGTCGTAGTTGCATGCAGCCACGCCGTTCCATGCCTGTCCGGTCTTCTCGAAGTTGCCGATGTTCTTGTATGAAATCTTGAAGTTGTTGCCCAGCCATGTCAGTCCGCCGTAGTACGAACCAGAGCGGCCAGACGTGCCGTGGATGAAGCCGTCGGTGTTGGTCTCGTGGTAGGCTCCGTCGAAGATAAGGTGGTCGGCGATGAGGCCGGTTGAGAATTTCACTCCCGTGTTCCATGTGTTGAATGAGCCGTAGGAGCCGGTCACCTCAACAGCAGGCACCATTGATGGAGCTTCCGTTGCGAGAGATATGCTGCCGCCGAAAGCGCCGTCGCCGTTGGTCGACGTTCCTACGCCGCGCTGTATCTGTGCGCTGCCCATGAGCGAGGCATAGCTGTTCATGTTTGCCCAGAACACGCACTGGTCCTCAGGCGAGTTCAATGGCACACCGTCAACCGTAACGTTGATGCGGCTGCCGGCTGCGCCACGCATACGCATGTACACGGTACCCGTGCCTACACCGTTCTCGCTCCATGCGAGCACGCCCGGTGTGCGTGAGAAAAGGAATGGGAGTTCTCTGCCTGTTGTGGCGAATTGCTGTAGTTCTTGCTTCTTGATGTTTGCCACAGCGAACGGGGCTGTCTGCGGGGCTCTCACAGCCTTCACAACCACTTCGCTGATGTTCTGCACTTTCGTAGTGTCGAGTTGCGCTTGTGCGTTGGCTGTCAATGGAGCCAAAGCCACGACGGCAACTGTGCCGATGATTTTCTTCATTGTTTTTTGTTGTTAACCTGAATTAGAAGTGGAACGGCGGACTCCCGTCCGCCGCAATGCTGGCGCCTGCGGTGGATCGGCGGACGCCCGTCCGCCGCATTGCTGGCGCCTGCGGTGGTACGGCGGACTCCTGTCCGCCGCAGTTATAACGTATTGTGGCAGCGCGGCGGACAGGAGTCCGCCGTTCCGCTTCTGGCTTGCGCTCTGCAAACCAAGTGCAAAGTTAACAATTTTTTTATGAAGTTAAATCTGGAGGTACTTATATTTTTTCGTCAGCGCTTCTATCTTTTCATGCGTCTTGCGCATGAATTCCTTGTATTCCTTGCCGTCGGGATTGAACGGGCGGTGAGCCAGTGCCGCCTTTATCGGCCGCCATTCCTTGAGGAATTGGCGGGTCTCGTCGCTGAAGTATGTTGCGGCGAATCGCTCCCAGATGTATTCCACGGTTTGGTCGGTGGGGTGGAGCATGTCCTCGCGGTAGAAGCGGTAGTCGCGCAGCTCGTCGTTTACAATCTCGTAGGCGGGGAAGTATTCCACGGTCACTTGTTCCTCGTCCTCATAGCGCTTCACCAGCCGGTCGGCGGCAAGCAGCAGCGTCGCCTTCGACAGCTGGCTGCCGTGGAAGCCGTACTTGGCGTAGCGTATAGGGCTTACGGTGACGACGACGCGCACCGCCGGGCTTACCTTGCGCAGCATCTCCACTGCTTCGGCCAAGTAGTTCTCGCACTCTTCTATCGACAGCTCGCGCTCGGTGAAGAGCCGTTGCGGTCGCTTCTGGCAGTTGTCAACAATCTCGCCCGTCTCGTTGAGAATGTACACGTGGTTGGTGCCGAGCGTGAACACCACGGTCTTCGGTCGCGCCACGTTGCCGAACATAGCCACCTCGTCGAGATGGCGCTTCACTGTGTGGAGGATGCTTGCCGGGTTGTACATCACGCCGTATGGATTGACCGTGGCGAGGAAACGGTCGTCCTTGAAAATCTGTCCTATCTTGTCGGCAAAGCATGAGCCCACGAACAGCATCTGCTCGCAAGGGCCGATGGAGAATGAACCACGGGGAATGGTTACTTCTGTATGGAATTGCATAGTGTGAAAGACGTTTTTATTACGGTTGTCTTGTAATGGGGTTACCGTTGCTTTGTAAGCGGATTACAATTATTCCGTAACCGCGTTACAAAGCAATGGTAACCGGGTTACAAAACAAGGGTACAAAAAAAATAAGAGGTCGGGCGAAACGCCCGACCAATATGAATAAATTAATTTGCTTTGTTTTCTTTCTTCTTCTTAGCCTCGAAGAACACGCCTGCCGCTATCGCTATGACGAGCAACAAGTATGCCACATAAGCGGCTGTCTCGGTGTTCTTGACAGTCTGCGGCTTGAAGGTGAGCACCACGGTGTGCTGGCCCGGCTTCACGCTGATGGCGCGCAGGATGTAGTTCACGCGGCCGACGGGCACGTCGGCGCCGTCAACCGTGGCGGTCCATCCCGGATAGTAAATCTCGGAGAACACCACGATGCCGCCCTTCTGCGACTGCACGCTGTAGGTAAGCTCGTTGGGCTCATACTTCTTGAGCGTCACTATCGACGTGTTGCCCTGCGGCTCTGCCTTGCCGAGGTCGGCCTCAAACTTCTTGTCGGCCACAGCCTCGTGGCGCAGGTTGAGCGTCTTGATGGCGTCAATCTCCTGGTTGGCGTTGTCAACATACTTGATGTTGTCGACAAACCACGCGTTGCCGAAGGCGTAGGGGTTCTGGAGCGGCACCGTCTGCCCGCCCTGGAGCGGCATGATGATGTACTTGGTGTTGAGCATGTTGAGCACAGGGTAGACCGAGTCGCCCGGCACGCGTGTCATGTCGCCCTGCGCCTTGGCGATGGCAGGCATCATGCGCTGCATCTCGGGCGAGATGTAGTAGTCGATCATCTCCTGGTAGCGGCGCAGCTTGGCGGCGTGGTAGCCACCGATTGACTTGTGGTAGTACGACGTCTCGTTCTCGTTGAACGTGTTCGACGCGAGGTTGAGCACGCGGTAGTCCTTCGACTTGTCCTTGAGAATCTGTCGGTCGGTGTTGGTCTCGGTCTGCGGTGTGTCGCGCACGCTGCGCTCCACGAACATGCCGTCGTTGAGGTAGCGCTTGTTCACCTGCCACATGTCGACGAGGCACAGCACGATGATGGCACCCACAGCCCACTTTGGCTGCAACTTCTTGTAGCGCACGAGCATCAGCATAGCCATGCCGAGCACGATGATGAACAGCGAGCGCCAGCAGTCGGCTGTGAAGATTGATATGCGTATGTCGCGCAGGTTGCTGATGAGCGGGCCGAGGTATTCCGACGGTATCTGCTTCATTGCCTCCATCTCGGATGCCGAGATGTAGTCGGGGAAGAACACCGACGGCATGATGGCAAACAGCAGGGCGGCGCCGGCTGTGAAGATGAAGCTGGTCCACACCCAGAACATGTTGGTCGTGTCGCGCGAGATGATGTTGTGCTTCGCCGTGCCGAGATAGATGTGTATCTTGCGGGTGAAGAAGTCAGGCGTGTCGAATATCTTCTTCAGGGCGAGCATGGCAAGGAGCGGTATGGTGAACTCGGCGATGACGAGTATCGACGCCACGGTGCGGAACTTGGCATACATCGGCACGTAGTCGAGGAAGAGGTCGGTGAACCACATGAAGTTGCGTCCCCACGACAGCAGCACCGACAGCACGGTGGCTGCGAAGAGCGCCCATTTCATTGGACCCTTGACGATGAAGAGTCCGAGGATGAAGAGCATGAACACAAACGCGCCCACATACACCGGGCCGCTCGTTCCGGGCTGGTCGCCCCAGTACTGGCCTATCTGCTGATAAATCTGGTAGAACTGCGGGTCGGCTTTCTCCATTGCCTTCTCGTTCTGTGCGAGTGGCACCGACGCGCCGCCCTTGACGTTAGGCACGAGCAGGGTCCACGTCTCGTCGATGCCGTAGCTCCACTGCGTGATGTAGTCGCGGTCGAGGCCGCTTGACGTCTGGTTGGCGGAGTTCTTCTTCACCAGCTCGCTCTTGCCGCGCATCGACTCCTGGGTGTACTGCCACGTGTGGTAGAGGTTGGAGAAGTTTATCACCACGCCCAGCACAGCAGCCACGATGCACACGCCCGTTGCCTTGCCGAACTGCGCGAGGCGCTTGTTGCGCAGGGCGTCGACGAGATAGGCAATCACCATGAAGAGGATGATGAACATGTAGTAGTAGGTCATCTGCACGTGGTTGGCCTGTATCTCAAGGGCAGTGAACAGCGCCGTGACAACAAATCCCCACAGATACTTGCCTCGGTAGGCCAGCACGATGCCGGCAATCATCGGCGGCAGGTAGGCCAGGGCTATGACCTTCCAGATGTGTCCGGCAGCGATGATGATGAAGAAGTAGCTGCTGAACGCCCATATCACGGAGCCGAGCACCGCCAGCTCGCGCCTGAAGTCGAAGGCGCGCAGCAGGATGTAGAAGCCGAGCAGGTAGGCAAACACGTACCATACGTTCTCGGGCAGCCACAGGTGGTAGAACTTGCCCACCTCGTTGAGCACCTGCTGGCTGTCGTACGACGGCGCCATCTGGTAGGTAGGCATACCGCTGAACAGCGAGTTGGTCCAGCGTGTGCGCTCGCCCGTGCGCTGATAATACTCCGTGAGCTCCTCGCCGGCTCCGCGTCCGGCTGACGAGTCGTGACGATAAAGGATGCGGCCCTCGGTGTCTGCCGGGAAGAAGTAGGCAAACGATATGACCGCAAACAACAACACTACCAGTATGTCTGGCAGAAATCGCTTCAGTGTCTTCATTATTATAATATGTATAAACGTTTATATTTTCCGGGTGCAAAGTTACTGAAACTATCGCACATACAGACCTTTTTCGCCGACAAAATCAAATCATTAGAAAATACCACGTTTTTCGCCGTTCTCGGAAGAAAAACAAGGTTTTATTGAATAAATTTGCTTGTTTACGACAAAACATATATCTTTGCAATTGTATTTAGCGAAATACAAAATTTACATCATAAAAGGTTTTATTTAATTAGAGAGTTATACTTTTTACAGAATATACACAACATTTAGTACACATACATCAGATTACGTTTCATACACATTAAGCAATGTTATTCAAAAGTATTAGAAAGATCAATTATCAAGGATTTTGTTTTCACAGAGGTGAAAACCGTAAATGAATGAATTTTGTTGTTGATTAATAATTGTTTTCGTGAGAAAATGAATTATACGGGCGGAACTGTAACAGGTCCCGCCTTTTTTTTGTAACTTTGCGTAACTAAAAAGGCTATCCCAATGAAACCCATCATAAAAAACAGCATAAGGATATTGGCTGCCATTGTAGCCATACCCCTGACGATAGTGCTTCTTGTTGCCGTGCTGCTCTATGTGCCACCGGTGCAGAACTGGGCAGCAAGGCAGGTGGCTGCCTATGCCTCGGAGTCGACGGGCATGGCGGTCAGCGTGGAACGCGTGCGCCTGCGCTTCCCCCTCGACCTCGGCATCTACGGCTTCCGCGCCACCCAGCCCAACGACTCACTGCGTGGAGTGACCGACACCATTGCCGACGCGCGCGAGCTGACCGTCAAGGTGCAACTGCGCCCGCTCTTCAAGAAGAACATTGTGGTAGACCGCCTCTGCTTCAACGACGTGAAGATGAACACGGCGCAGTTTGTGCCGTCGGCACGCGTGAAGGGTAGGGTGGGCACACTGCGCCTGCGCAGCCGCGGCATCGACCTCTCTCGCGAGACCGTAGCGCTCAACAACGCCTACCTGAGCGACGCCCACATCGACGTGGCGCTGAGCGACACCGTGCCACCCGACACCACCAAGACACCCAACTACTGGAAGATAGCCGTAGGAAAACTCGCCATCAGGAACTCCGACGTCACCCTACACATGCCAGGCGACACACTGCGCATTGCAGCGCACATGGGGGCTTTGAAAGCCGAGCACGGCACATTCGACCTGTTCAAGGGAGCCTACAGCGTGGCGGCGTTCGACTGGCGCGACGGCTCACTCGCCTACGACAACCGCTTTGAAAAGCCACAGCCCGGCTTCGACTTCAACCATATAGCTTTATCCGCAATTGCCCTGCACCTCGACTCGCTGCTCTACAGCAGTGACGGACTGCGCGTGCACCTGCGCGAGTGTGCCATGAAGGAGAAAAGCGGCATCAACGTGAAGGAGCTTGCCTGCCACGTAAGGCTCGACTCCACCCACATCGAGCTGCCCGACCTGCGACTGCGCACTCCGCTGTCGATGCTCGCCGCGCGCGTGAAGATGGACTTATCAACGTTTGCCGAGCGCAATCCCGGCACCATGCGCGTCTACGCCAAGGGCTACGTGGTGAAGAGCGACTTCACGCCGCTGCTCGGCTTCATGCCGCAGGCGTTTCTCCGCAGTATGCCCAACACCCCCATCACGCTCAGCGCCGACATCAACGGCAACCTCCAGGCACTGCGCATACACGACCTTTCAATCACCTACCCGACGGTGTTCAACCTGCGCGCCAGCGGAATGGCGCAAAACCTAATGCGCACCGACCGTCTGCGCGCCGACATCCGCGCCGACGCGCGCACCTACAACCTGAACTTCATAAAGGCGCTGCTGCCCAAGTCGGTGGCGGCAGCGTTCAACATACCGAGCGGCATAGGCTTCCGGGGCAAGCTGCATGCCGACGGGCCACGCTACACAGCCCAGTTCCAGGCATCGCAGGGCGGCGGCACCATTGGCGGCAACGCCGCCTTCGACTCCCGCCACCTTGCCTACAACGCGCGCCTGACAGCCCACAGGCTCAACCTGTGCGCCTTCCTGCCGTCGGTGCCGCTGCGCCCGTTCACGGGCAGCCTGACGGCAAGCGGCGCTGGCTTCGACTTCCTCTCGCCCCACACACGCCTGACAGCCAACGGCTCGGTGGCGCAGTTCGGCTTTGACTCCTACGACCTTTCCGACATGAAGCTCACGGCGGAAGTGAAGAACGGCGTAGGGCGGGCTGTGCTCAACAGCCACACGCCGCTCATCGACGGCACCATCGACCTGAGCGCCCTCATGAGCCGCCGGAAGGTTGACGCCCGACTGGTGTGCGACCTCGTGAACGCCGACTTCTGGCGAATGGGAATAACAAAGCGCCCGCTCAGCACGTCGCTCATCGCCAACGTCGAGCTGCAAAGCAATCTCACAAGTAGCCACCGCTTGCAGGGCACCGTGGGCAACATCGTCATACGCGACTCCGCCAACGCCTACCGCCCCGAGAACATATCCGTAGACATGTTCACCCACCGCGACTCCACCCACGCCGCGCTCACCAGCGGCGACTTCGCGCTGAGGCTCGACGGCTCCGGCTCCATAGAGCACATCATGCACCATCTGACAGCCGTCAACAACGAGCTTGCCAAGCAGCGCAACGAGCGCTACATCGACCAGCTGCGACTGCGCGACCGGTTGCCCGAGGTGGCGCTCTACGTGAACGCCGGCAAGGAGAACGTGTTCAGCCGACTGATGAAGCGCTTCGGCTACGACTTCCACAACGCCTTCATCGACCTTGCCACGTCGCCACGCGAGGGCATCAACGGTACCGTGAACCTCGACTCGCTCGTGGCTGCCGGAGTGCAGCTCGACACCATAAGGCTCGCCTTCAAGTCGGACTCGGCGAAGACCGACTTCGAGGGACAGGTGCGCAACAACCGCTACAACCCGCAATACGTGTTCAACGCCCGCTTCCGCGGCGCCTTCACGCAGTCGTCGCTGTATCTCGGCACACGAGTGTTCGACGCGCGCGACAAGCTCGGCATCGCCCTCGGACTGAAGGCCGACATGGAGCCGGGTGGCGTGCGCCTGACACTGGGAGGCATCGACCCCGTGCTGGGCTACAAGAAGTTCAAGGTCAACAAGGACAACTACGTGTTCTTTGCCAACAACCAGCGCATATCAGCCGACATGCGCCTGCAGGCCGACGACGGCATGGGCGTGCAGATATATTCCAACGACAGCACCGAGGCGCGGCAGGACCTGAGCGTGAGCCTCGCCAAGTTCGACCTGCAGAAGGTGCTCTCCATCGTGCCCTACGCGCCCAACGTGGCGGGACTCATGAACGGCGACTTCCACTGGATGGTGGCTGACGACGGCAACATGTCGGTGTCGTCGTCGCTGAGCGTCGACAAGATGGCTTACGAGGGCTGTCCGGTGGGCAACATCGCGAGTGAGTTTGTCTACATGCCTAAGGAAGGCGGCAAGGAGCATTACGTCGACGGCACGCTGTCGATGGACGACTACGAGGTGTGCTCGCTGTCGGGCATGTACAACGCCGAGGGCGAGGGCAAGCTCGACGCCGACGTCACGCTGTCGCACACCCCGCTGCTGCTGCTTGACGGATTCATACCCGACCGCATAATCAACTTCCTCGGCTATGCCGAAGGCAACGTGAAGGTGCAGGGCACGCTGTCGCATCCCGACGTCAACGGCGAGCTGTATTTCGACTCGGCTTATGTGGCGAGTGAGCCTTACGGCGTGAAGATGCGCCTCTGCGACGACGAGCTGACCATAAAGAACAGCCGTATGCAGTTTGAGAACTTCCAGATGTTCGCCCGCAACGACAACGCGCTGACGCTGTATGGCTACTTCGACTTCTCCGACTTCAACCGCATGAAGACCTACCTGCGTATGCGCGCCGACAACTACCTGCTCATCGACTCAAAGGAGCAGGCGCGCTCGGAGGCTTACGGCAAGGCCTACGTCAACTTCCTCGGACTCATCGACGGACCGCTTGAGGCGCTGCGTATGCGCGGACGGCTCGACGTGCTCGGCTCAAGCGACATTACCTATATACTGCGCGACTCGCCACTCTCCACCGACAACCAGATGGACGGACTCGTGAAGTTCGTGAACTTCCGCAACCCGGAGACCGTCACCGTGGAACGCCCGCCTATCAACGGACTGAACATGGACCTGACGGTAAACATCGACGAGGGCGCCCATGTGCTGTGTGCCCTCAACGCCGACCAGTCGAACTACGTAGACCTCATCGGCGGCGGCAACCTGCGTATGCTCTACACGGCAAGCGACGGGCTGTCGCTCTACGGACGCTACACCATCGGCTCGGGCGAGATGAAATACTCGCTGCCGGTAATTCCGCTCAAGACGTTCACCATCAAGGACGGCAGCTATGCCGAGTTCGCCGGCGACCCGATGAACCCGCGACTCAACATAACAGCCACGGAGGAGAACAAGACCACGGTGTCGACCGACGGCGGCACGGGACGAAGCGTGATGTTCGAGTGCGGCGTGGAAATCACCAAGACGCTGCAGGACATGGGACTGCAGTTCATCATCGACGCGCCCGACGACCAGCAGATGCACAACGAACTGATGACGCAGTCGGCTGAGAACCGAGGCAAGCTTGCCGTGACGATGCTCACGACGGGCATGTATCTGTCCGACAACAACCTCGGCTCGCTGTCGGTGGGCAACGCGCTCAGCTCGTTCCTAAGCTCGCAGATAAACAACATCTCGTCGGGTGCGCTGCGCACGCTCGACCTGTCGTTCGGCATGGACAACACCACGCTCGGCTCGGGACAGGTGCACACCGACTACTCGTTCAAGTTCTCAAAGCGACTGTGGAACAACCGTCTGCGCATCGTCATCGGCGGCAAGGTGTCGAGCGGTGCCGAGGTGGAAAACCAGAACGACACGTTCTTCGACAACGTGACCTTCGAGTACCGCCTGTCGCCCAACTCCAACAAGTATCTCAAGCTGTTCTATAACCGCGACTCCTACGACTGGCTCGAAGGCTATGTGGAGCAGTTCGGAGGCGGCTTCATGTGGCGCAAGAAACTGCAACACTTCAAGGATATCTTCCGATTCAAGAAGAGCAAGCAGGACGTACTGCCCACCGACACCATAATGAAGAAGCAATAATGGAGGTCGGGCGCCTCGCCCGACCAGCGATAACCGAATTATAAAGCGCGAGAGTCGAACTATAAAGCGCTATAACCAAACCATAAAGTGCAAATTTTGAATTATAGAAGATGCAAGTTGTTATAAATAACGCGCCCCTTCGGGGCGCATTGCTTCGTGCTATTGGCGCATTGCTTCGCGCCATCGGCGGATTGGGGGTAGGGCTTTTCCTTATCCTCCTCCTCCTCCTCTCCTCCTGCTCCAGCACGTCCACCGTGCCCGACGACGACAAACTCTACACCGGAATGCGCTCCACGAAATATGAGAACGTGGAGAAGAACGCCCACTTCTACGCCACCCAGGAGGAGCTTGAGGAGGCTCTCGGCACCGCGCCCAACAATGCCATCCTCGGCAGCTCTTACTACCGGTGGCCGTGGCCGCCGTTCCGCCTGTGGATTCACAACGCCTTCGCCTCGTCGGACGACGGCATAGGCAAGTGGATAGGCAAGACGTTCGGCTCCAAGCCAGTGCTGCTGAGCAGCGTCAACCCCAACCTGCACGCCCAGGTGGCGCGTGAGCTGCTGCGCTCGCGCGGCTACTTCAGCGGCTACGTGGGCTACGACATCATCACCCATCCCGGCTCGAAGAAGGCGAAGGTGGCTTACCGCGTGAACTTCGGCGAACTGCACACCATCGACACACTCGTCTACACCAACTTCCCGCCTGAGGCCATGGAGCTTATCGACTCCACTCGCGCCGAGGCAAAGATAAAGACGGGCGACCCGTTCGACGTGTCGGCGCTCGACGCCGAGCGCACACGCGTGTCGACGCTGCTGCGCAACAACGGCTTCTTCTATTACCAGCCGGGCTACGCCTCCTATCTTGCCGACACCATAGCCACTGCCGGCAAGGCACAGGTGCGGTTGCAATACGCCGACTCGCTGCCGAGCCGTGTGGCAAGGAAGTGGTATGTGGGCAGAATACGACTCGAACTTCGCAAGAACAACGCCATGGAACAACTCAACGACACGTCGGTGCGCCGCCGCTACACAATAGTGTACAACGGCAAGCGGTCGCCAATACGCCGCTCGGTGATAACGCGCGACATGAGCCTGCAGCCGGGCAAGCTCTACAGCTATGCCGACTACCTGCGCTCTGTAAACACGCTCACGGGCAAGGGACTTTTCTCGCGCGTTGACCTGAGCTTTGCGCCACACGACACCACCGACACGTGCCGCACGCTCGACATGACGCTTGGCTGCGTGTTTGACAAGCCCTACGACGTGTCGGTGGAGGCAAACCTCGTGGGCAAGACAACCGGACGTGTGGGACCGGGCGTGACGCTCGGATTCTCGAAGAACAACGCCTTCCGGGGCGGCGAGAAACTGTCAATCAACCTCAACGGCTCGTATGAATGGCAGACGGGACACAGAGCCGACGGCACAAGCTCGAAGTTCAACTCCTACGAGTATGGTGCCGACGTGTCGCTCGAACTGCCGCGCCTGCTCTTCGTGCCGCGCAAGTACATGCGCGGACGCCATCCCTACACGTTGCCTACGACGCTCATCAAGGCGTCGAGCGACGTGCTCAACCGCTCGGGGTTCTTCAAGCGCCACATCGTGTCGGGTGAGCTGACCTACACCATCCACCCGAAAGCCAACATCCAGCACTCCTTCTCGCCACTCATCCTGCAATATGAGTACATGGCAAACCAGACAGAGGCGTTCAACGAGATTCTCGCCCAAAGCCCATATCTGATGGTGTCGATGGCAGACCAGTTTGTGCCGAAGATGCGCTACTCGTTCACCTACCAGTCGCCGTCAAACTACCGCAACCCAATCTACCTGCAGGTGGCGGCGAGCGAGGCGGGCAACATCCTGTCGCTGGGCTACATGGCGTTCGGCAAGAAATGGAACGACAAGGCAAAGAAGATGTTCAAGAACCCTTACGCGCAGTTCTTCAAGGTGGAGGCCGACTTCCGCAAGACGTGGCAGATAGCCGAGCACGACCAGATAGTGGGACACGTGAGCGGCGGCGTGATATGGTCGTATGGCAACCTTGAGAGCTCGCCCTACAGCGAGCAGTTCTATGTGGGTGGCGCCAACAGCATCAGAGCATTCAACGTGCGCAGCATCGGACCAGGCAAGTACTACACCAACCAGTCGCGACTGTCGTACATGGACCAGACGGGCGACATCAAGCTGCAGATGAACCTGGAGTACCGACCGCGTCTGTTCGGCAACCTCTATGGCGCCATGTTCCTCGATGCAGGCAACGTGTGGGCAATGCGCGACGACGGCTACCGCTCAGGCTCGAAGTTCAGAGTGAAGAACTTCCTGAGCGAGATGGCACTCGGCACGGGCATTGGCATACGCTACGACATGGATTTCTTCGTGCTCCGGCTCGACTGGGGCATCGGACTGCACGTGCCATACAAGAGCGGATTCTACAACATGCCAAGCTTCAAGGACTCACAAAGCCTGCACTTCGCAATCGGCTATCCGTTCTGACAATAGGAGGCCGGGCGCATAGCCCTTAATTTCTTTAAATTTCTTGCGTAAAACTTTTTGTATCTCGCGTTTATTTGTTACTTTTGTGCTTGATATAGATTAACCCCATCGTATATCACAGTTGTAACTTTAAACATAAAAATAACGTAGTAATTAAAAAATTATGAAACCTACACTTTTTCTCCTCGCAGCAGGAATGGGAAGCCGCTACGGTGGCTTGAAGCAGCTTGACGAACTCGGCCCTCACGGCGAGACAATCATGGACTACTCTATCTACGACGCTATAAACGCCGGATTCGGCAAACTCGTGTTCGTAATCCGCAAGGACTTCGAGGCTGACTTCCGCCGCATCGTACTCTCTAAATATGAAGGCCACATCCCGTGTGAGCTTGTGTTCCAGAGCCTCGACGCACTGCCGGAGGGCTTCAAGTGTCCGGAAGGCCGCACAAAGCCTTGGGGCACCAACCACGCACTGATGATGGGCGAGAGCGTAATCAACGAGCCGTTCGCCGTGCTCAACTGCGACGACTTCTACGACCGCGACGCTTTCCGCGTGATGGGCAAGTGGCTCTCGGAACTTCCAGAAGGCTCTACTGGCAAGTATGCAATGGTAGGTTTCCGCGTAGGCAACACACTGTCTGAGAGCGGCACCGTGAGCCGTGGCATCTGCGAGAACGACGAGCACCACCACCTCACATCCGTTGTTGAGCGCACCAAGATACAGCGCATCGACGGTGTTGTGAAGTATCTTGCCGACGACGGCGAGACATGGGTGGCAATTCCCGACACCACTCCAGTGTCAATGAACTTCTGGGGCTTCACTCCCGACTACTTCAAGCACAGCGACGAATACTTCAAGGAGTTCCTCTCTGACCCGAAGAACATGTCAAACCTCAAGAGCGAGTTCTTCATCCCGCTGATGGTGGACAAGCTCATCCACGACGGCACAGCCACATGCGAGGTGCTCGACACCACATCAAAGTGGTTCGGAGTGACCTATCCAGAGGACCGTCCGAGCGTGGTGGAGAAATTCAAGAAGCTTGCCGACGAGGGTGTATATCCTGAGAAAATGTTCTAAGGACATACACGCATACAATACTTTACTTTTTAGTTAATACAAAAGAAGAAGTCCGGAACCAATGGTTTATATTCACATACGAACCATAGTTCCGGACTTCCGTTTAAAAATAGTTTATTTCTAAACTGTCAACACAAAAACTTTTATTGTTATAATCTCCTTTGCATCTAACCAGCCCCGAAAGGGCTGATTAGATGCTAATACTATTCTCACGAACAGTATTAGGTACTACTGGTTATGTACTACTTTATTGTTTTGCTATTTTTTCTTTCTCCAACATCTCCTTAATCACCACCCGCGGAATGTGCACAGAGACAAATGAGCCGTCTTTTGCCAGCATCGTCACCGTTTCCTTCACCACACTTGCATGAACAATGTTGTGGATGTTGAGCAGATGGCTGCGCCCGAGGCGCGCGAACATGTCCTTGTAGTCGGGCAGTTCATTGATTGACTTCACGAGCTGCGAGAGCCCGAATGGTAGGAGTTGCTTTATGTCCTTGCCATAATAGACACTTGTGTAATGATCCTCTGCCTTGAAGAACAGCACTGAATCAAGATTTATCATAAATATCTCATCACGGTTGTAGAGTTTCAGTTTCATTGTAGTAAGTTTTAGTTCAGTCTATTGTCTTGTCGCTTGTGTCTACGTACAGACCGCCACGTCTCCCGCATGAAGACTTGCCGTATCTGATAAGCGCATGTAAAGTTAGTAAATATATTTGTAACGCGGTAATTATTTTATATAATAAAACGTCAATGTTGGTTAATTTTTCGTGAAACCCCATTTTTAAGACATATTTAGATAAAAATAAATATGGAGTATATTTGTATTGTGTAATGTAAGTAGCTGAAATAACGGAATATATGCCTAATTGTATATATTCACATTTTCGCGAAAAAATCCTATATATTCACGAAATACACGGTCTCGACATAACCACAATTCAAAAAACTTAACGAAATTTGCGTAAACTAAAGGAGACAAAGGGCGAATTGACACAAGGGTATATTTCTGTTGCCAACTCAAAAACGAAAAACTAAGACAAAAATAACTGTAGGCAGCGGTTGTTCCATTAGCTCTTCAATCCTGCGAACCTATTTAATAACAAATAAACATTTAAGATTATGAAAAAAATCTTGACTTTGATGGCAGCTATGTCTGCTGTAAGTGGTGCGTTCGCAAACGACTTTGATTGGCAGGGCATACCGTCCCGTCCGACAACGGATGCAAACCACAATGTGACAGACTACAAGGGTCTCAAGTATGAGAACTCCGTTCTCTCGTTTGAGGTTAATGCTGGTGACGAAATTGAGTTGACTGTTAGCGGCAAGAACCTGACGGTTGCCTTGAACGGCAGCGACCTTAAGACAGAGCTTAAGGATGGAAAGGTTGCGTTTAAGGCTGAAAATAACGGTACTGTTTCCTTGACATTCGGTGATGACGCTACATCTGTAACAGCAATTACAGTAGTGTCAGACAACTATCGCACTGCTCTCGATATTATCAAGCAGGGCAAGGCTTCTGTGACCGAGGCATTGCAGAAAATCTCAAACTATACTAAAGAGACGGATAAGGACGGTCGCTCTTTCAGCGGTCTTTTCAGCTCGGCTTCAAGCCTGATTAATGAGGAGGCTCAGAAGATTGCCCAGCTGGAGGCTGACTTGAAGAGTTATAGGGCTAACAATACTGTAGGTGATAAATTGGCTGGCATGCGCAGTGTCGAGACTGCTGCCGCTGCCAATATTGCCGCTATTGTCGCTAAGGCAGAGGCTGCTCACGATGAGTACATCAAGATTGCTTTCACAAACACAGAGGCCCTGACCAACCGTATAAAGGAAGCAAAGTCTAAGGATGAAATCAAGAACACTTCGGAGGCCAATGTCAAGACTCTGAACGAAACAACAAAATACATCTATGACTTTACTTATGATGCTAATAAGAAGGTGGGTGTTGCCGGTAAGCTTAAGGCAGACTGGTGCCAGACAGAGCTTGACAACATTGAGAGCGATCTTATGAGCTTCAGAGAGGGCGCAATGGGTATCATCTCTAACATTTCTGGCGTTGAGGATGGCGGTTTCGCATTTGACGTGGATGTCGTGGCACAGCTTGAGGCACAGGTTGACAACATGATTGCACGCGCCATCGTTGAAAGAGACTATGCTGCAAAGATTGCAGAACTCTCTGATAATGTAACCGCGCTTGACAAGGTGTTGGCTACAAAGGATGCAGACAACAAGAACGTGTTCACAAAGCCTTCTGGATATGACACTTGGGCAAAGAGTGTGACGACTATCAGCGACCTCATTGCCGATACTGACAGCCGCCGCGACTTTACTCAGGCCGATTTGAAGGCTAATGTTATTGACGTTTACAATAAGGCAAACACTACTTTCGCAACTCTCAAGACTGATCTCGCTGGTCAGGCTGCAACAGCTCTCACTAAGTTGGCTGAGAAGGCACAGTCAAACATCGATACTTACAGCTACAAGATTGCTGCAAAGTACGAGAACGAGCCTGCGACACAGGAGAAATATCAGAAGGAATTTGCTGCGCTCCAGGCTGACCTCAATGGCTACAAGGAGACCATTAAGGGCGAGAAGTACGAAGATGTAGTGCTCGGCTACAACGCCCTTGCCGCCAAGATAGATGAAGTAAACACTAAGATTCTTGGTGACAATGGACTCTGGAGTCAGACACTCGAAGGACAGAAGGGTGAGGTGATTAGCAATAACAATGCTACTGCAAAGAAGCTTACCGACAAGATTGATGCAATCCGTGCCAACTACAACAAGCAGATTGAGAGCATCACAAACTGGAAAAATTCTGACTTCGCAAAGTATAATGATAATACTGCGTTGAAGGACAATGGCGATTTGAAGACTTATCTCGAGGCTCGCCAGAGTGTACTGTTCGACATCGTGAACAACCTTGACAAGGAAAAGGTAAACATCAACAATGCTGTAACGGCACTTAATGATGTCATTCCTGGAATTCCTGACGTTGAGTTTGATCCGACTGACGAAAAGTACAGATTCACTGATGAAAAGGTTAAGAAGTACGAGGACGCAATAACTGATCTCAACAAGAAGATTGACGAGCAACTCACCCTTGCCCTTGAAGCTGCGAACGAGAGAGCGTACTACTATTTCAATAATTCGTATACCATAGGCACCACTATGACTGTTAATGGTGCTGCGGAGATCTACTATGATACGAAGAAGTGGCTTGACGAAGGCTACAACAACGAGAAGATGAGCCAGGACGCTCACGACAAGTTCGATTCACGTTATGCAGGTATCCTTTGGGCTAACCGTTATCTGGTAACGGTTAACGGCAAGCAGGAAGACAAGGGCGAGAAATACCTTGCAGATGCTATTGCCAAGGCTGATTCATACAATGCTGACAAGACAATGGCTGACAATATCGGCAAGTTGACAACTGATTATCTGTCTAAGATAGAAGGTGTCGTAGAAACTATCAACGGTCAATACGAAGAATATACAAAACTCTATGTTGCCGTTCGCGATAAGAAGGTTAAGTATACTGAGGCCAAGGCTAAGGAATCTGACCTTGTGGCTAAATACAAGGATGCTGCCGGTGTTGACGAGGCTACAGCCAAGAAGTTCATCAACGACAAGCTCAACGACATCAACACGGTTATCGCTGAATTCTCTGAAAAGCTCGAGGAGAAGGCTCTGGAGGCATCAACTCTGACAACTGACGGCGAGACTGCATTCAATGCATTCGACGAGGGATTCATCCAGGTTACTGACTTCGCTGCTTACAAGTCAAACAAGGAGGCTAACGACGAGGCAAGCAAGCAGATTACCCTCATCGAGGCAGAGATAACCAACCTCAAGACTCAGATTGCCGATTATCGCGAGGATGCCAAGGCTGTAGGCGAGACTGCTATCGCTAAAGCAGAGACAGAACTCGAGGCGCAGAAGACAACCATCGAGAAGGATTTCAAGGATTACAAGCTTGGAACTACTTACCCGAATTCTATCAAGGGTGTGCTCGATACCATATTGGCAGACCTCAAGGCTGCTGCCGAGGAAGCCAAGAAGGTTCAGGAAGGCGGCAACCTCGACTACAACGGCGATGGTGATGTTAACATTGACGATGTCAAGGATGCCAAGGCTGACGCTCAGAAGACAGGCGACATCAAGACATTCAATGATTTCCTCACAAAGTATCTTGAGTTCCAGTCTAAGTAATCAGAAAGTCCTATAACATGTGGATGTGCTCTCCCTAAGTGGAGAGCCATCCATACAAAAGGGTTTTAAATCATCAAAATTTTTACTTTTTGGATTTTTTCAATATGAAACATACAAAAATTTACAGTTGCCTTTTCGCTGTGCTCATGATTCTCATGGCAAGCGCAAATGCAATGGCACAAGAACTTACTGTGAAGACAGTGAGCTTCTTGAAACCTGGTGAGAAGGCAACACTCGCTGTTGGTCTTAAGAACGCTGGCGAGGTGGATGCTTTCCAGGCAAAGGTTACTCTTCCAGAAGGTCTTACTTTTGTAGACACAGAGGAGCCTAAACATTTTGCCATCCAGGAAACAGAGAGAACTAAGGATTGGACTCTTGTACTGCAGAAGTCCAACGAGAAGACCGCTATCCTGTTTGGTCTTGGTGGTGATGCCATCGCAGCTGGCGAAGGTGATATCGTTACTTTCGACGTTAATGTGGCTGACGACTACACTGGCACAAAAATGATTGCTCTGAGCAACTCCCAGATTGGCATTCCAGGTGCGCCTGCCGTTAAGCCTGAGGGTGTTGTAGAAGGCAAGATTTGCAGCACAGAGGACCAGATGTTTGTAAGCGCTGCTGTTGAGCCTATCACTGTAGGCACTCCGCAGGCTGTCACATTCAGCCTTGACTTCGACAAGGCAAAGATGAATTCTGCCGCATTCCAGATTGTCCTTCCCGCAGGCTTGACTCTTGTTGACGGCTCTGCTGAGGTTGGCTCTATCTGTCTCAACAACGAGGCTTCTTACAACGAGGAGAACGGCATGTTCGTGGTTATCGCCAAGAACGTCATGAAGGATGCCACATTCGCTGAGACAAAGGGCGACTTCGCTTCATTCCAGGTTCAGGCTGACGAGACATTCGTTGACGGCTCAGAAATCCTCATCAAGAACGTGCATGCTTGCTCAGTTGTTGACGGCAATACTGACGAGTACTACGCTGAGGACTTCACAATCCCAGTTAAGCTTGTCACAACTGGCATCAACGGCATCGACGCCGACAAGTTTGCTGAGGCTGCCGACGGCATCTACCAGCTCAACGGTGTACGCACCGACAAGCTGCAGCGTGGCGTGAACATCGTCGTTAAGGACGGTAAGGCAGTGAAGGTGGTGAAGAAGTAATAACGACTGCTTCCCGCAAAGTCCCATATATAACTAAAACAACCCAATCCTTGGCTAACGCTAAGGGTTGGGTTGTTTTCGTATGTAATAACTGGAACGGCGGACTCCTGTCCGCCGCTATGCCATTCGGAACGGCGGACTCCTGTCCGCCGCTATGCCCAATGTACTATTAGTTTGTGGATTGTTTTGTGTCGGCGGACGGGAGTCCGCCGTTCCGTTTTAGGCTCGCTCTATCTTCTTGAGCCTTGCGTCGAGAACGAGGTGGAAGGCGATGTATATGATGATGTCGAGCAGCACGATGTAGGTCACGTTGACGATGCCGGAGAGCAGCGCGTTGATTGCCACGAACAGCATCTGGAGCAGTAGGATTGCTGCAAGGGCGCGGTGTTGTGATAGTCCGATGCGCAACAGCTTGTGGTGGATATGCCGCTTGTCGGCCTGGAATATAGGCTGTCCGGCGCGCAGGCGCACCAGCACGACGCGCACTACGTCGAAGCACGGCACAATCAGCAGGGTGTACGACAGCAGCAGTCCGTCGCTGCGGTATGGCATGACGGCGGTGGAGTTCATGGCGAATTTCACCACCAGGAAGCCGAGTATGAAGCCGAGCGTCAGCGAGCCGGAGTCGCCCATGAATATCTTGTGCTGTTTTTTGACGTCGCCGAAGATGTTGAAGTAGAGATAGGCTATCAGCACCCCGATGAGTCCGGCTATGAGCACGCAGTAGGTCCACACTTCCTCCCGTCCGAAGCATATCAGAAATCCGAACAGCGAGATGAGCGACAGTCCGCCCGACAATCCGTCGATGCCGTCGATGAGGTTGATGGCGTTGTCGATGAACACTATGATGAACACCGTCAGTGGCGCGCCCACCCAGAACGGTATTTCCCCGATGCCGAGGAATCCGTACAGGTTGTTGATGTAGAGTCCGCACGCCGGGAGAAGGGCTGCCGCCACGATCTGCACCAGAAACTTGGTTTTCGGCCCGAGTCCTACCACATCGTCAACAAGTCCCACAACATATATCATGAACACGCTGATCATGAAAGAGCAAGTCCACAGGCTTATGGTGATGCCTTGGTGGTCGGTCACGCAATAGAACACATACAGCGACACGACAAACGCCAGGAACATGCACGGTATGAACGCCACGCCGCCGAGCCGCGGTATCGGCAGGTGGTGCACCTTGCGCTCGTTGGGCAGGTCGTAGAGCTTGCGCTTCAGGCAGAAGTCAACTATTCGCGGCATTATCAAGAAACCGCTTAACAGACTCATAACAAAAGAGATGGCTATATATATCCAATAACAATCCATAGAATTATGCATTATGATTAATTTGACATTCAAGTATTAACACTTATTATAATAACCTCATGATTGCAAAAATATTGTATTGATAGTACGCTTTTCTATATAAAATATGTAACTTTGCCTAAATTTCAGAAGACACATAGGGCTACCTTAACTGTTCAATGCAAAAAATCCGATAATGACATACAGAAAAATACTGCTTGCAATGCTTGCATCCACGCTGTCCAGTCTTTGTTCCTATGCGCAATATTCGCAATACGCATGGCAGGAGACGGAGCGCGAGAGTTCTCGCCTGAAGCTCGGCAGCGACATTGGTTACAAGGTGGAGATGCAAGGTTCCTTTGCCAACGGCAAGACCCCGTTGTGGCTCAACGCCAACAAGCATGGACTCAGCTCACTCGACAACACCAACGGCTATGTGCGCGCCGCCGTGGCGCGCCCCTTGCAGGCCGACTCGGTGCGCCGGTGGGCTGTGGGCTATTGTGCCGACGTGGCGGTGCCGCTTAACTACACGTCGAATTTCATCGTGCAGCAGGCCTTTGTTGAGGCTCGCTGGCTGCATGGCGTGCTCAGCGTCGGCGCGAAGGAATATCCTATGGAGCTGAAGAACCAGCAGCTCAGCTCAGGCTCGCAGACGCTCGGCATCAACGCCCGTCCCGTGCCGCAGGTGCGCATCGCCCTGCCTGAGTACTGGACTCTGCCGTTTGGCAGTGGATGGCTCCATCTGAAGGGTCACATAGCCTACGGCATGATGACCGACGATGGCTGGCAGCACTCGTTCACGGGCAAGAAGTCGAAGTATGCCGACAACGTGCTATACCACTCCAAGGCTGGCTACGTGAAGATTGGCAACGAGGCATCGACGTTTCCATTGTCGATAGAACTCGGACTGGAGATGGCCACGGAGTTCGGCGGTAAGCCGTATGCTCCCGACAGTGATGGCAACCTGGTGCGTGTGCCTACCGAGACTGGCCTGAAATCATTGTGGCATGCCTTCATACCGGGCGGACAGGACGCCGCTGACGGCATGTATGCCAACAAGGCTGGCAACGTGCTCGGCAGCTGGCTCATGCGCGTCAACTACGACCGCGAGTTGTGGCGCTTCTCGCTCTATGCCGACCACTTCTTCGAGGACGACAGCCAGATGTTCCTGCTCGACTACAACGGCTACGGTGAGGGAGCGGAGTGGAACGTGAGGAAGAAACACCGCTACTTCAAGTATGCCCTGCGCGACATCATGCTCGGCGGAGAGTTTAACCTGAAGTACGGCACGTGGCTGCGCAACATCGTGTTTGAGTACATCTACACCAAGTATCAAAGCGGACCCTACAACCACGACCGCACCCAAAACATCAGTGACCACATATCCGGCATCGACGACTACTACAACCACAGCGTATACACCGGATGGCAGCACTGGGGGCAGGTGATGGGCAATCCGCTCTACCGCTCGCCGATATACAACACCGACGGCAGGATAAACGTGCGCGACAACCGCTTCTGGGCATTTCACCTCGGCATTAACGGCACGCCTACGGAGCGCATTGCCTACCGTGTGCTCGGCACCTACCAAACGGGGTGGGGCACCTACGACAGCCCATTCACCAAACCGCACCACAACATAAGCTTCCTCACCGAGGTGTCCTACACTTTCAGCCACGGCTGGAAGACAACCGTCGGCTACGCCATGGACTTCGGCAGCAGACAGATGCTCGGTCACAACGCCGGGGCACAGATAACGGTGAGCAAATGGGGAGTGTTCAAGTAAATAATGTGAAAGCTAAACAGCAACAACAATGAAGAAATACATTCTTATAATAATAGCCACACTTGCGCTCGCCTCATGCGAGATTGAGTCGAGCGACAACGGCAAGCTTGACGGCTACTGGCATCTGGAGCGCGTCGACACACTCGCCACTGGCGGCACCACCGACTACTCCAACCAACTGGCCTTCTGGGGAGCGCAACTGCACTTGATAGGCCTCCGCGACCAGGGCGACGGCACCCACCAACGCTACTACCTGCGTTTCCGCCAGACGGCAGACAGCCTTAACATCACCAAGGCATATGAGGACCACTGGCACGAGGACAACCAGAACGGCGAGGAGGGTGGCGACATCCCCGTTGAAGAGCCAACCTCCGACCTGCGCTACTACGGCATCAACAACCTGCCAGAAGGCTTCGCCAAGGAACGGCTCGACGGCTCACGTATGGTGCTGCGCTCGAAGACACTGCGGCTGACGTTCAGGAGATTCTGAGTGGGGGCAATTCAAAATCAAAAGAGTTTCCACTCAAATATCTTGTACAGATACTTCAAGCTTATAAAGAAGCGGTTGGTGTACAAGCCATACGCACGACATGCCTTCACATCCTCGTTCACAATCAGCACACGGCTGCTGACATCCTTCGTGCTTGCTCCGCCTGTACGCATGGTCACGAAATCAAGGGCAAGGTATCTTGTCTTTATGTGATATTTATGAAACAGGCGCACCATCATGTCATAGTCAGATGCAATCTTGTAGTCGAGCGAATACAGACCACACTTTTCAAACACTTCCCTGCGGGCATAGAATGAGGGGTGGGCTGGCATAAAGCCGAAACGGAGCCACATGGGGCGGAATGGCTTCGAGGAATAATAGCGCACAATCTTGTCAGGCGCGCCGTCGTGTATGAAATGTATGTCGCCATACACCGCATCAATGCCGGAGTCATTGCCCAGCTCATGGGCAACACGTTCAAGAACACCGTCAGAAGTGAAGAAGTCGTCGCTGTTGATAATTCCTACAACATCGCCAGTGCAATTTCTGATGCCCTTGTTCATCGCGTCGTATATGCCGCGGTCCTTCTCCGAAATCCAGTGCAGCCTTCCGTTGAAGCGCGGCTCATAACTGCGCACTATATCCATGGTGTTGTCCTTTGAGCCGCCGTCAACCACCCAATAGTCAATGTCCTTGTATGTCTGCGATAGTACCGACTTCAGCGTGTCCTCTATTGTCGCGCCACTGTTGTATGTTGCTGTTATAAGTGATATAGTCATTTCCTTTGGTTTTTTGTGTTTTCTTCAATTATATGCCTGTACAATGCCAGATATTTTCCATAGGTGTTGTCCCATGAGTAGCCCATTGAATTTTTAACCCCAGCTTCTACAATCAAGTGTCTGTAGTCAGGTTGTCTCAATTTGTCTATTTGTCTGACAAATTCATCCACGTCAGCTTTCTTCACAAGTTGTTCAACATCCCCCACAATCTCTGTTATTGATGAAGAGTCAAGGGCAAGAACAGGGCACCCCGACTTCTGTGCCTCTACAACCGGAAGTCCAAAGCCTTCGTATGAAGATGGATAAATCAAGGCAAAAGCCTTGTTGTACAGACGGTTCAACGCTGCATTGTCTATATAGCCGAGGTCGTCAAAATTGCCGCCAAGCTGTGCCTTTACCATTGCAAGCTCATCCGCGTTAAGCTTGCTGCCAACAATCTTCAGTCTTAATCCCGACTTTGCCGCCACTGCAACTGCCAGCCCGAAATTCTTGTAAGAAGCGCGGCTGCCTATAAACACGATAAACTGTTCTGCGTCTGTGGAATACCTGTCGTCGGCATTGTTCAGTACATAGAAATCCTCACTTGCTCCATTGTGTATGACCACTATTTTCCCTGCATCTATATCAGGCACAAATTTCAGCAAGTCAGCCTTTGTGTTCTCTGATATGCAAACCACATAATCGGCTTTTCTTAATGAGCGTTTTTTTGTGAAGCTATGAAGCCACCGCTTGAACCCCTTGGTATAATATTCATAAGTGAAGTCATGCACGGTCACCACATTTATGGCATTTTTATTGGAGCAAGTCCGATAGTATGACGAATGGAATATGAACTTTTCATCACACTCATATTTCTGGCACATATAACGCTTGAACTGCAGGAACTTCAAAGGCACAACCTTGGCTATCAGCTCGGCAGGGATGTCAAGCAGAGTCCAGAACTTGTTGTTGCAAGAGTTCTCATATTCCACAAACTCCAGATTGATGGGCTTTCCAGCCGCATCGTACAGGTTGCCTTCACGATGTGACTTCAGCATACGGCTCAACAGCTCATACCATACTACCGATATGCCACCGGAACGTTGCCATGCAAATATTATATTGTCTATCACTAATTTCATACGCCGGTTGTTTTAAAACATTCAGAATACAAATATATAACGAATATCTTTCTGTATTATTGCAAACTTCACCGAATAAACAAACAAATATGCCTGTGTAAGCAGGTAAGTAATAAAGCCCTGCCGCCTCATCAGTATCAGAAAAGCACGCCTGAGATCTCTGAAGCGCCTTTTCTTTCTCTCGTAAGACTCGCCTTTCTTGTAGAAGTCAAGTGTATGCCTCATTTTATAGTCCAGCACGAACAGCTCTTTGTGCGAGGCGTCATATCGCGACATGAAGTCATTGTCGGTAAAATAAAATTTTATGCGTTCGTCATAGCCCTCAAAGCCATGCCTCAGGTAACTGGCTCTGATAATCATCCCGCTGTTGATGGCCGTTGTGTGGCGGGTTGACATAAGTCCTGGCGAGACATGCTTGAGATAGTGCCCCTTGAATCCGTTCATGTATGCCGGGCTGACAATCTCGTTTCCATTATACACTATTGGCAAGAAAAGGTCTACAGCCGGATTTTGGGCGATATTGACACTTGCGCAACGGAACAGTTGCTCGTCAAAGACGGAATCGTCGTCCATGATGACGAGCATCTCGTCGTCGTCAAGGAATTCTCTTATTGACCTGTTGTATATTACAGACAGGGGCAAATTCTCGCCTCCGTTGTATATATAGTCGACTTTGAATTCCTTAAGCATATTGTGTAGCTCAACTTTGCTTGTGGCATCATAGTCCGACGGAGAATTGTTCCATAAAACAACCCTCATGTTCTTGCACATGTCAACCTGCATATTGGATAAACTGACAAGCGTTGACGCTTCACGTGGTGCTTTGTTGTACAAAACCACAATAATCAGATATTTGACCATTTAATTCTCTTGCTTTTTAAAAACAAATTTCACATGACAGAAACACACCAGGATCAGCGTCTGTATGATTGCTGATATCGACTGGAAGAAAGCCTCGTCAAAGAATTGCATCACCAACAAGGTGAAAATGAAAGCATAAACATACTTCAATATGTTGCAGCCTGTTCTTGACACTTTGTAAATCATGCCCACAATGACGCCCTCTATAACCGCAAACCAAAACACGCCGGGCAGGCCGAAGTCCTGGTAAAACGGCGACAGACATGTATACACATTTGTCGGCAGAGGTACAAGCACGAATTTCTGTATTGTATCCACAACATGGACATTAAATCCGAGGCCATGGAGAATGTTGTAGAAAGGACGCAATGTTATCTCACCCCATTGCGACGTCGAGCATGGCGTCAGATAGCCGAAAGCGACAACTGACGAGATGAGATATATGACAAGCATGTTGGTAAGCATATCCGAATCGGTCTGCGTGTCGTCATCGCCACGCATGATATACATGACAGGAACCATCGCCACAAGAAAAATGGCGAAGAACAAGACCGGCTTCAACGACACCTTCTTGTTTACATACAGAATATACAGACCGGAGAATATATATGTAAGGAGCGTTGTCTTGGACATTGTTGCCACAAAGAAAAGAAGGCAGAACACAATCACTAAAGCAAGGCGTTTCTTTCTTATCTTCTTTCGGTCAAGCTCAATCATCAACAGCACATTAACCACATACACAAAATAATTCACCACACCGAGCTGGTTCTCCTCAGGATTGATGGCTTGCTCGCGAAGCGTCATCATCAACTGGTCGGGTGAGCCCATAAGCATGGCGTGCTGCACGGCTTTCATCACCGACAAAGGCACAAGCACGAGTGTCAGTATTGTTACTATATCTATGTTCTTCTCACACGGCACCCACGACGGTTGGGTATACGATGGGGTAAGCCGGAATGCAAGATATGAAGACAGAGACAACCCCACGACCCATAGTCCCAATCCGTAGATAAAATCGGGAGATATAGCATAAAGCTCTTTTCTCACAAAGATGTAAGAAAACATTATCACTGCCCATACCACTGGCGTGACTACCCATGGCGACATCATCTCGCGAGTCTTCACGATGAAGAATGCCGCCATCACGACCAAAAGCACAACAAGAGATATTACTTCTACAATCATATCACGCTATTTATTCCATAAGCCGTGTGCCTTGCCTGAGATAAGTTTCGAGAACTGTATCTTGTTGCATACCGCACACAACATGTTAACAAGAATCAGTGCACCTACCACACCGTACAACCCATAGTGGCGCCCGAGCAAGATGGACAGCGGTATGTACATAACCGCCTCAAGGATTGTGGCCATGGTTATTACCCGCAACTTGCCTATGCCGAACAGAATGTTGGAATAACACGTGCTGAACATCAGCACTGCTACATACATGGCCATCATCGCTGACAATCCCCAGCTAATGTGTATGTCCTTGCCAACCCATACATTATAGAACATCTTTGAGGCAGCGTACATACATGCCAGGCACAGCAGGAAGAAAGCCATAACGCGGCGCATCTTCCTCTCCATTACCCTTATCCATTCCATGTCGTGCTTGGTATAGGCGTCTGTCGTGGCTGTCCATAATGGCGCGGATATTAGCGTGAACAACATCACCACAAGGCTGAAATATCTGTAGGATATCTGGTAAACAGTGACGTCTGCCGGCGACAGCAAGTTGGTTATGAGAATGTTCGACGATGCAAATATCACAAGGCCGGCAACCTGTATGAAGAAGAATGTTATGCCCAAGGAAAATATGCCGTTCAGTTCCTCTTTCCTGAATTTCCGCAATGATGGCGACAAAAAGCCATACTTGTGGAATGTCAGAGGCCAGGAAAGCGCATACACAAGCAACGGGGAGGCTGTATATA
Organism: Prevotella sp.; assembly: GCA_050875085.1. Classification (GTDB taxonomy): domain Bacteria; phylum Bacteroidota; class Bacteroidia; order Bacteroidales; family Bacteroidaceae; genus Prevotella. Next base: position 32,624 of record JBNMLZ010000012.1, read on the forward strand.
CCACGGCTACCGCATAAAGAGAGTGCACATCCTGCAACGACAGGAGCAGGATAAGCAATAGTGCTATTGTCTGCCCCGACACCACAAGCAGGTTGTTGACGGCAGGCAACTGAAGCCCAAGATATATGTTGCCTATGACCTTGAGTACAAACGTGCCTCCTACCAAGGCCACGAGAACAGCCAACAATCCATTGAGATTCGGCACTATATTGCGGTCAACATTGAGCAGCGAATAGCAATCCACCTCATGAAGCAATGCTATTGCCAGCAATACAACCGGCACAATCACTCCAATCAAGGTGAACAACGTTGTGCTGACCAATATGCCTGCGCGCTCTTTCTCGCCTTTTGCCATGGCCTCGGCAAGTTTGTTGCGCAGTCCGTTGCCCAGTCCAATGTCAAACTGGTCTATCCATACAAGTATGGAGCTGACCGTCAGCCAAACTCCATATTCATATTGTGTCAGACAATGTAGGGTAATGGGCACAAGCAGAAACTGTACCACGCAATTCCATCCCTTGACAAGGAATGAGCCTATGATGTTTTTCTTTACGAGAGCTGTGCGGGCGTCTCCTTTAATTATCTTTTCTACAAACATAAATTGAGGTCACGATAAACACAACGAACAACCAACCCAAAACAAACGTCGCGCGTTTCGGGGATGATGGTTTGATAGGAACAGTTGCCGACTGCAATGTCGTGAACGCCGGCATACGCTCCTGGACTTTCGCCTGGGCTATCTGCACTTGCTGCATGGCCGTCTGATAGGCGTTGTAGCGTAGCTGCATCTCATTTTCCAGCTCGTCAATCTTCGACTTGAAGCTCTGTAGGATAACGTCCTCGTTAGCGTCGGAATAAGCTGCATACAGCTGCTGTGCCTTTATGTATTTCTGTTTTGTCTCTCTGGCGAGGTTCTGGGCCTGGACCAAATCGTTTCTCGCCTTTGAAGTACGGTAATTGATGATGAACCGCTGCAACCGTGCCTTAGCAGAGTCTGCAACCATGGCGCACACCAACGGGTCCTGGTCGATTACAGTGATTGTTATGACGTCTGTCTTCTTGTCTACCGATCCCTGGATGTTGCCTTTCACCGCCTCCGCAATGTCCATCTGCTTCTTGGTGAGACGGAACGGGTCGATCTTCTTGGGCGCTTGTGTGGAATCGCCTGGCTTTTCCTTGTCAAAAAGTTCCTTCACCTTGCCTAAAGCCAAATCCCACCACGGATATTTCTGATGGTTGGCCAGGTAATCATAATAGTTGGTTGTCAACTTGCCGTCCTTTGTGGTGATTTTGACATTGAACATCTGTGTCAGATAATCAACCGACTCCATGACATCAGGATAAAACTCCGGTATGATGGCATCAGAAAGCATCATGTTGTTGGTGTTCAGCCCTAAAGTGGATGCCAGGCTACCAAACGCCCCAAGGTTTGTGTTGGTTGATTCCGGGGCAAGCTTCACTGAACACTTGTAAGAACGGGGTACACACAATATGATTGCAACACTCACAATCAAGGTGATTGTAAGATTTATGGCCAAAAGTTTCTTGCGTTTACGGAGCTTCCTTACTATCGACGCGACATTAATCTCACGCAACTTAAAGCCATTATTGCTAATGTCATTCATAATTTCTCGTTTTTTTACCTTTAATAAGCAGACTCGTAATTTTACAGAAATGCAAGGCTCCAATACAACTAACAACCGTTAGGCTCTTGCATATGTCTGAAAGTCCTCACCTTAGTGCTGCTAAAACTAAGGTGAAGAATGTCAGACATATGGCAAAGGTAAGAATAAAATCCGAAAAAAGCCGCTTCTTTCATGCGATTTTATCTCACATGCATGGCTTTTATTACATTTTAGTGCCACGGATGGCTATTTGTATACTTTCCTGGTTGTTCCGTCTGAATACTGCTCAATGTATATTCCAGGGCGGAGCGCTTTTTCATCCATGCTGCTACAATTGGTGCCATATATGTCAAAGAGTCTCACCATGGACTTTTCTGTTCTGCTTGCAACCTTGACAGACGACAGCACGTCTCGAAACTGCTGTGTGAGCGTTTCCATTGTTGCCAGACGTACCTTGAAATGTGCAAGAATATCGTCAATTTGCTCGTCAAGCGTGTTCTTGCAACATTCCTTGTATTTATTGCCGTGCAAGACCATGCTCTTTTCAAATGCCTCTCCGTAGTTCTCCTTGAACGATTTGAAGTAGTCATCCAGATAAGGATACACTTTGTCCTTGTATTTGTCATACACCTCAAGATACTTCTCTGCGAAATCCTTGTCCTTTAACAGTTCCGAGAAGAAGAGTATGGTCGAAATGTGCTGCACTCCCCATGTGTCGTCACTGACACAGAAGGATGTGTCAAAGTCCCATGGTGTCGCCATCTTCAGCTTTGAGCAGCTTGGATCATCGTCACCCAAGGATTCCTTATACATAAACAGATTGCTGCCTGACGTGTCGCTTGTTCCAAGAATGTCATGGCACAAGAGCCATCGCGCGAATGATTCGTAGTCTACATATTCTGCCCCTTTCCCTTCAAAGATTGCCTCTTCTGCACTGTTCATGAAGTTCTTTACGGCATCAAACCTTTCCTCCGACATGTCGTCAGGGTCAGGATACTTGAATGTGAACCCCATGGACGGATGCTGCCTGTCGGTCTTGAAATAAGTCTCTCCAGGCTTCCACCAATAGGCGTCGTCCTCTATGAGAAATCCACTCTTGTCGGTTTTTACGCGCTCGTCTGCACGCTCCACGGTTTCAATAAGATGATACAGTCCCTGGTACTCCCCATTTATGACAACGTTGACGGGACGTGTACGTGGTGTCCATGGAAAGTCAAGAGCCTGGCCGAGAGCAAGACCGGCATGCACAATTATATTGTTGCTGCCGTTTTTCATGGCCTGGTTTCCCATGTAGATAGACAGCAATGCCCAATCCTTGCTCTTTGTCTTTTTGTCGGAAAAAAGCAAGTCTGCCTTTTTCGAGAGCTTGATCTTGTATGGATGCTGGTCAAGGTAGGCACCTGTTGAATTGCCTCTTATCTTTAGTCTGATACCAGACTCGCCTTTCACGTAATCTCCGCTGTCATAAAGATTCTTGCCATTTAGGGTTATGGTAAGGTGTCCTTGCACATAATCACTTATAATGCCAGTGCCAACACCTCCTTCTGGAGGGTACACCACAGTTGCCGTTGGCATAACATGGTCTACTGTTTCAATCGTCAGTAGTGGCAGGTCGGGCCAGTCGTTTACTTCATTCACATCTTGTGCAAACCCAGTTCGTGGCATAAGGACTAATGCCGAAAGCACAACAATAATAGTAGTAAGAGTTTGTTTCATATTTTCTGTTATTATGTTTGTAATACGTGTTGCAAAGATAATACAATACCACAAAGATAGTACAAAAATATGAATGAGCGATAAAAATATTATATATTTTTTACAATTGTCTTGTAATGCAGTTACCATTGCTTTGTAACAAGATTACAAGAATTTAGTAATCGCGTTACAAGGCAATGGTAACCACATTACAGTTGCAGCATATCACATCTGCACCTCATTTAATATTGTCTTTTTGCCATTTGCGAACACTATGCACACCCCATGAAGTATTGTTCCGGCTGACATACGGCGCACGTTTTCATCGTTGACATAACGGGCAAGCTGTTCCAAAGCCTTGGTTTCAACTGCTTGCATTTCGGCTGAAGTAACATTCGACTTCAAATACTTCAACTCCACGATATAGCTGTGGCGTAGCGTGGGGAATGTCTTGGTGTCTGCCAATAGAAAGAAATCGCAATAGCCATGACTTACCTCAACCTCGGGATGTGCGATAAACAATTTTGAGAGATGCAGATAGGCATTAAGGTATCCCTGCATGTTACGCTCGCCCTCAATGCCGTCGCGCACACTGCTGTCTTTGCTGTATTCCGATACAAGATACTCAAAAAGCTGTTTCCATTCGCCGTCCTGTGCAGCATGGCGGAACATTGCGGCAAGGTCGGTCAGGTTAAGGCTGTGGATGGCCTGGTACTGCTCTACAAGGAAATCATAATAAAGCTTGCGTATGGTGTTGTTTGGAATGACAAGATGCAGAGCGTCAAGATTTGTACCGCCGATGGTCAACATTCCATAATAGTAAAGCAAGCTGACGAAGCGGTCGGGATTGACAACCTCCTCTGCGGCAAACGAGTCGGCAACAGGAGCGTCAATGTATCCTTTCTCGACAATCTCCATGAGTGTTCCCTTGCGGTCGCCGTCAAGGCGATCGAGCCTGACAAGATTTTTCAGTTTTGCGTAGTCGGTGCGGCAACTTGGGTCTGCCATTTCCTTTGGCACACGTCCTGTCGTGATCAGCGTATTGAGATAGTACAGCACCATGTTGCTGTTGAACATGCGCGGGTCCACATCAAAGCGGTCCTCGGAGAAACAATAGTTGTCGTACCAAGGCTTCATCTCGGCTATAATCCCGTCAATCATGTCACTGTCGCCGGCCAAGCATCCATCGGATTTGCGTCTTTGCGGTATAAGCCCGGCATCCATGTAGTAGGCTATCATTTGCCGCACGTCAGCCTCGCTGAATCCAAGCATGGTGTTGAACCATGGGTGCAGGCTGATATTTGTGGCGATGTTAAATCCGCTTGTCAGGTCGTTGAGGGTTATGGGGCTGACACCCATGAAGAGGATGCGCTCAAAGTTCGGCTTGAAAATCTTGAAAACGTTGCGGTAGAATCCGCTGCTGTGGGTCATGTTGTGATACACATCCTCACCAAGTTCGTTAAGAACGACATTTGTAAAATTGTCGTACTCGTCGATTATCAGATACAGGTGGTAGCCACGTTCCTTGGCCTCCTTCGATATGATGTTTATCTTTTCCTTGGCCAGCTTCGCGCAAAGTGCCTCTTCAACGGTTTCTTGATTGTAATATTTCTCATACTTCCGTATGAAAGCATTCATCACAAGGCAGCAATAGCTGTTGAAATCGTCTTCAAGATTCTCTATTCTGTCAAGCACTTGTGAGAAGTCGTACTGCAGAACCTGGTACTTGCCTTTGCCGGCAAGAGGGTGCCGCTCTATCCACGTGCCGCAGAACTCCTCTTCGGCATCCCGGTTCTCACAGTCGTAATAGTCGGCAATCATCGACAGAAACAAGCTCTTGCCGAAACGACGCGGGCGTATAAGGAAAAGAAAGTTTGATATCTCCTCCATCTTGGGCAAGAACATTGTCTTGTCTACAAAATATCGCTTGCCGAGTCGCAGTGTCTTGAAGTCGGACATTCCTAATGGCAGCCGCTTGATTTCGTCCATATCCGATATTATTTAATGTATAACATTGTGCTATTCTATTCCTCCTTGCCTCCGACAAGGCTCTCGATGTACTTGCACACCATGCCTATGCCCTTCACGTTGTCGCCGCCCTGCGGGATGATGATGTGGGCGTAGCGCTTGGTAGGCTCGATGAACTGCTCGTGCATGGGCTTGAGCACCTTGAGGTAGCGGTCGACAACCATCTGGACGTCGCGTCCGCGCTCGACGATGTCGCGCTGTATGTTGCGGATGAGTCGCTCGTCGGAGTCGCAGTCCACGAAGATGCGCAGGTCCATCATGTCGCGCAGCTTCTTGTTGAGCAGCGTCATGATGCCCTCGACGATGATTACGGGCTTCGGCTCCACGTGCACGGTTTCGGGCAGGCGGTTGCAGATGAGGTAGGAGTAGGTGGGTTGCTCGATGGCGTGCCCGTCGCGCAGCTCGCTTATCTGCTTGATGAGCAGTTTCCAGTCGAAGGCGTCGGGATGGTCGAAGTTGATGGCGTGGCGCTCCTCGTCGGTCATGCCCGTCGTGTCGTTGTAGTAGGAGTCGAGCGGCACCACAGCCACGTGGTGGGGAGGCAGCGCCTCTACGATTTTCTTCACTACGGTGGTCTTGCCGGAGCCTGTGCCGCCGGCGATGCCTATGATTGTCACTTTGTTGTTTGCCATATATGTTGGTTCGGGTTATTAAATTTTTACAAAGTTAAGCATTTTCCTTTATGCCACAAAAAAATGGCGGCATAATTGCCGCCATTTGGTCATTTGAGTATCTTGG
>JBNMLZ010000013.1:0-37847 GCA_050875085.1 Prevotella sp.
ATTTATTGAAGTTTTAACCTGATTGATTCAGATTAACGGTTTGTATATTACCCAAGTCTGCATTATATAAATAATGTAAGACTTGCTTCTTGTACTACTTGTCTGTTTATGTAAATCTTTTCAAAGAACTCTTTCTTTTTTTAATCGGTCGGCAGACGGGAGTCTGCCGTTCCAGTAGCTTTCGTTCGTTCTCGAAAGCGGATGCAAAGGTAATGCAAAAATCCTTTCCGTGCAAGAGTTTCGGCGAAAAAGTTTCAAAAAAGTTGCATTTTTGTATCATAATTGAGATAAATCAAGCAAAAACGCGGTTTTGGGAGTACAAAGGGTGGTATAATTGCCTTGTAATGACATTACGGGATAATTGTAAGGACATTACAATTATCCCGTAACCGCGTTACAAAACAACGGTAAGGACATTACAAGGCAATTGTAAGAAAAATGTATTTATGGCAGTGGCTCAAAAGAATTATGTCAGTGGCTCAAAAAAATTATGCCAGTGACTCAAGCATACGCTTGATGACGACTTCTGCGGATATCTCGCGGTTGGCAGCCTCGGGTATAACGAGGGAGTTGGACGACTCTATCACGTCGTCGGTCACGATAAGTCCACGGCGCACGGGGAGGCAGTGCATGAACTTGCCGTTGTCGGTGACAGCCATATGGCGGTCGTCGATGGTCCACGACATGTCCTTTGAGATTATCTTGCCATAGTCGGCGGGATTGGTAACGCCAGGACAGCTCCAGTTCTTGGCATACACGAAGTCGGCGCCCTCAAGAGCCTTCATCTGGTCGTACTCAACTCGGGCGTTGCCTACAAACTTCGGGTCAAGCTCATAGCCGTGAGGATGGGTGACAACAAAGTCAACGTCGGCAGCGTTCATCCACTCGGCAAAAGAGTTGGGCACAGCCTGCGGCAGGGCGCGGCAGTGTGGAGCCCATGAGAGGACAACCTTCGGGCGCGCCTTAGTCTTGTGCTCCTCGATGGTTATGAGGTCGGCGAAAGCCTGGAGAGGATGCACGGTGGCAGTCTCCATGGCGAAGACCGGTCGTCCGCTGTACTTGACGAACTGCGAGACGATGGTCTCGGCATAGTCATACTCGCGGTCGGTGAGTCCGGCGAAGGAGCGTATGCCGATAAGGTCGCAGTAGCAGCCCATCACGGGGATAGCCTCAAGCAGGTGTTCCGACTTGTCGCCATCCATGATGACACCGCGCTCGGTCTCCAGTTTCCATGCACCGGCGTTCACGTCGAGCACAATGACGTTCATGCCGAGGTTCATGGCAGCCTTCTGGGTAGAGAGACGCGTGCGGAGCGAGTTGTTGAAGAAAATCATCAGCAAGGTCTTGTTCTTGCCGAGATGCTGGAACTGGAAGCGGTCGCGCTTCACTTCCTTTGCCTCGGCAAGAGCTGCGTTGAGGTCGCCGAGGTCTTGAGCGTGAAAGAATGTTTTCATTATTTATATTACGTCTTTATTGTTTTGTTACTTCCTCACCTGGCCATCGCCGTCGATGAGCCACTTATACGTAGTGAGAGCCTGCAAGCCCATCGGACCGCGCGGCCCGAGCTTTTGCGTGCTTATGCCAATCTCGGCGCCAAGCCCAAACTCGCCGCCGTCGGTGAAGCTCGTGGGCGCGTTCCAGTACACACACGCGGCATCCACCTGCTGCTGGAACAGCCGGGCAGAAGGCTCCGACTCGGTGATGATGGCCTCGCTGTGGCCCGACCCGTAGCGGCGGATATGAAGCAAAGCCTCATCAATGGAATTGACGGTGCGCACAGCCATGCTGTAGGACATGAACTCCGTGCCGTAGATGTCGTGCTCCATGTCGGGAGTGACCTCGGTAAGCTCCGCCTCATAGCCGTTGGCAGCCAGCACGCGGTAGGACGGGGTGTCGGCATACAGATGCACATTCTTCTTGGCAAGCGGGGCGAGGAGCCTCGGAAGGGCACCGATACGCTCGCGGTGGACAATAAGGCAGTCGAGAGCGTTGCACACGCTCACGCGCCTCGTCTTGGCATTCTCGACTATGCGGCTGCCCTTGGCGGTGTCGCCGTCCTTGTCGAAATAGGCGTGCACCACACCAGCGCCAGTCTCGATGACGGGTATGCGTGCCGTCTGGCGCACGAAGTCGATGAGCCGGCGACCGCCACGCGGTATGCAGAGGTCGATGTAGCCCACAGCGGTGAGCATCTGCTGCGTAGCCTCGTGAGTGGCGGGCAGCAGGCAGACCACATTCTCGTCGATGCCATGCGAGCGGAGGGTGTCCTTGACGAGCGCCACGATAGCACGGTTGGACGAGTCGGCATCCTTGCCACCTTTTAATATACAGGCGTTGCCCGTCTTGAAGCAGAGGGCAAACACGTCGAAGCTCACGTTGGGGCGCGCCTCATAGACAACGCCCACCACGCCGTAAGCCACGCGCTGCTTGCGCAGGCGCAAGCCATTAGGCAGAGTCTTGGCGTCGAACACCTCGCCAAGCGGATTGGGCAGATGAGCCACATTGCGCAAGGCAGTGGCGATGTCGCGCAGGCGCTGGTCGGTGAGCTGCAGGCGGTCGTAGAGCGGATTGTCGGGCGACATGCGGCTCAGGTCGTCGGCGTTGGCGGCAAGGAGTTGGGGGATATGCGCCTCGGTAGCGTCGGCGAGGGCGAGGAGCAGACTGGTGCGGTCGGTCTCGGTAAGACGCGAGAGGGTGTATGAGGCGAGGCGTACGGTTTTGAATAATTCGGTCATAAGCAAGAATAGATTAGATGGTGGATGGTGAGGAGGCCGGAGACCTCCGCCACGCAAGCCCTACAAGAACTCAGTGAACGGCACACTGCCGTCGCCGTCGAGCACACGCTGGAGGATATTCTCGCGCGTGCCGTTGGCTATGAAGACGTGGATGCCGGAGTGAGCCACCTCAAGGGCGGTGTTGCACTTGCTCGTCATGCCGCCACGCCCGAACGAGCTTTTGCTCTCGGTGACGTAGCGCGCCACGTCGTCCTTCGACTCCACGCGGCGTATTGTCGGACGGGAGCCGTCGGCAGACGGAGAGCCGAGCAGTCCGTCGACATTACTTAACAATATAAGGTTGTCGGCATTCATCATGCGAGCCATCAAGCCAGACAGCTCGTCGTTGTCGGTGAACATCAGCTCGGTGATGGACACAGTGTCGTTCTCGTTGACAATCGGGATGATGCCATTCTCAAGCATCACGCTGATACACGACTTCTGGTTCTGGCGCTGGCGCTCGGAGAGGAAGTTCTCCTTCATGGTGAGCACCTGCCCGACATGTATGCCATACTCGCGGAAGAGGGAGTAATAGAGATTGATGAGCTTCACCTGCCCCATGGCAGAATAAAGCTGGCGCTGCTCCACGCTGTCGAGCGGATGCACAGCCTTCATCTCTCCCCTGCCGCACGCCACGGCACCCGACGACACAAGGATGAGCTTGTGGCCGGCACGGTGGAGGGCTGCAAGCTGGTCGACGAGAGACGAGAGACGGCTCACGTTGACGTGACCGTCGGGGCGGGTCAATATATTGGAACCTACTTTTACTACTGTCAGCATAAAGTTATATTTTTACTGGAGGTGTCGAGCTCCTGCTCGACACATATACAATATACACTACAAGTGCCGAGCAGGAGCTCGACACCTCCTTATCCTACGCTCTTGCGCAGGCCTTCGATGACGGCGTTGGTGAAGCCCTCGCGCTCCATGGCGTTGAGCCCACGGATGGTGAAGCCGCCGGGGGTGGTCACCTTGTCAATCTCAGCCTCGGGGTTGAGTCCGCTCTGCTGCAGCAGAAGGGCTGCACCCTTGATGGTCTGCAACACGATGTCCTTGGCAACGTCCGCCTTGAAGCCAAGCTCCACCCCACCCTCTGTGGCGGCACGCACGTAGCGCATGGCGTAGGCGATGCCGCAGGATGCGAGAGCCATGCCTGCCCCAAACTGGCGGGCCTCAACAGACAGCGTCTCGCCGACAGTGTTGAACACACCGTTGACAACCTGCTCGTCGTCGGCAGTGGCGCACACCGTGGTGACAAACGTCATCGACGCGCCCACCGCGATGGCGGTGTTTGGCAAAGCAAAAAACGTGGACGGGCACTTTCCTTCGTACTCCACCCACGACTTCAGCTGCTCGCCCTTCAGTCCGGCGGCAACCACAACGAGTTTCTGGCGCTCGGCGTCAAGAACATCGCTAATCTCCTCCATGACGCTCTCCACGAGCCATGGCTTTACAACCACAAAAACCACGTCGCCCCATGCGGCAGCCACGCGGTTGTCGGAAGATACTTGCACACCCTTTCCTGCGTATGCGGCAAGACGGTCGGTGTGCGGATTGGATATTGAAATGTCGGCAGGGGCGAACTTGCCCGAACGCAGAAAGCCTTCGAGCATAGCGCCACCCATGGCACCGACTCCTATAATAGATAATTTCATTGGCATTGGAGGTGTCGAGCTCCCGCTCGACACATTATATTAAATATAACATATTACAGAGTGTCGAGCAGGAGCTCGACACCCCCGTTAAAGGCTCTTCTTGAATTTCTCGATAAACTCATCGGCATCCTGCTTCGTCAGGCACAACGGTGGAAGCAGACGCAGGATGTTGGTCGACGCGCAACCGGTGAAGCAGTGCTCATCGTGGATAAGACGCGAGCGCACGTCCTTGTGCGGAATGTCAAGCTCGATGCCAATCATCATGCCGCGACCGCGTACATCGACGATATGCGAATTCTCCTTCTGCATCTCCTTCAGCTTGGAGAGCAGATACTCGCCGACCTCATGGGCATTCTCTATAAGGTGCTCCTGCTCAATGACGTCGAGCACGGCAAGGGCGGCTGTACATGCAAGGTGGTTGCCGCCGAACGTGGTGCCGAGCATACCATAAACAGGCTTGAACTCAGGCGAGATGATGACCGCACCCATAGGGAAGCCGTTGCCGATGCCCTTGGCGCAGGTGATGATGTCGGGGCGGATGCCGAGCCACTGGTGGGCGAAGAACTTGCCGCTGCGACCGTAGCCACACTGAATCTCGTCGCAGATGAGCACCGTGCCGTACTTCTTGCAGGCAGCCTGCAAGCCCTTGGCAAACTCCTCCGTTGCGAGGCGTATGCCACCAACGCCCTGTATGCACTCGATGATGCAGGCAGCCACGTCGCCCTTGGCAAGCTCACGCTCCCAGGCGTCGAGGTCGTTGAGCGGAAGGAATGTCACGTGGTTGTTGGCGTTGATTGGCGCTATAATCTTCGGGTTGTTGGTAGCCTCAACAGCGAGCGACGTGCGGCCATGGAAAGCCTTCTCGGCAGAGAGCACACGCGTGCGGCCGGTATGGAAGGAGGCGAGCTTCAGCGCGTTCTCGTTAGCCTCGGCACCCGAGTTGATGAGGAAGAGCTGGTAGTCGTCGTAGCCGCAAGCCTTGCCAAGACGCTGGGCAAGCTGCTGCTGGAGGGTGTTGATGACGGAGTTGCTGTAGAAGCCGAGCTTGTGGAGCTGGGCTGTGAGCATGTCGATGTAATGCGGATGGCAGTGGCCGATGGAAATCACGGCGTGGCCGCCGTAAAGGTCAAGGTACTCCGTGTCGTGGTCGTCCCAAACGTGGCAACCCTTGCCCTTTACGATATTTATATCAAAGAGGGGATATACGTCAAATAAGTTCATATCTTTATATTTAGAAAGCCGACGGCTTGAGCTTCAGTCCGCTCATCTCGTCGATGCCAAACATTATGTTCATGTTCTCTACTGCCTGACCGACGGCACCCTTCAGAAGGTTGTCGATGCAGGATGTGATGAGGAGCTTGGAGCCGAACTTCTCGCAGTGCACGAGACACTTATTGGTGTTGACCACCTGCTTCAGGTCGATAGGCTTGTCAACATAGTGGGTGAACGGAGCGTCGCTGTAAAAATCCTTGTAGGCAGCGACAATGTCCTCAATCGGCGCGTCGGTCTTCACCACCTCGGTGGCAAAGATGCCACGAGCGAAGTCGCCACGGTAAGGAATGAAGTCGATGGCGGCGTCGAAACTGCCCTGCACCTGCGCCAGCGACTGGCAAATCTCAGGCACGTGCTGGTGCTGGAACGGCTTGTAGATGCTCATGTTGTTGTTGCGCCAAGAGAAGTGGGTAGTGGCGCCCGGTTTCTGTCCGGCGCCGGTGGAACCCGTGATGGCGTTCACCGACACGTCGTCCTTCAGCAGTCCGAGCTTGGCGGCGGGCAGGAGTCCGAGCTGTATGCACGTGGCGAAGCAACCCGGGTTGGCAACATGCTGTGCCTTGGCGATGGCGGCGCGGTTGATTTCAGGCAGACCGTACACGTAGTCGTTGCCGTCGCGCTTGAGTCGGAAGTCCTGGGCGAGGTCGATAATCTTTACGTTGGCCGGAATCTGGTGTTCCTTGAGGAACGCCTCACTCTTGCCGTGACCGAAGCAGAAGAACACCACGTCGACATCATCGAACGGCATTTCGGAAGTGAAGCGCAGGTCGGTATCGCCGTACGGTCCCTCGTGCACGTCGGTGATGAGGTTGCCGGCATTGCTCTCGCTGTTGATGAATGATATTTCGGCTTCGGGATGGTTGAGAAGTATGCGTATAAGCTCACCGGCCGTGTAGCCGGCTCCGCCGAGGATTCCTATTTTCATTTTTTGAGTATTGGTTTTATTGTTTAATCAGGGGGATTTTTTGAGAGTGGGTGCTATCCGTAGCGGAGGTCTCCGGCCTCCGCAGCAACCATTACATGCTATCGACAATTTGCCAAAAGCCATTGATTATATCTAATTGCTGCGGAGGCCGGAGACCTCCGCCACGGATTGTTTTGCCTATATGCTATTCGCGCGGCATGACGATGAGCAGGATTATGTAGACCAGCACACCGCAGAAAGCAGTGCAACACGTGAGCAACACGTAAGCAACGCGGACAAGTGTAGGGTCAAGGTCGAAATATTCGGCAAGTCCGCCGCAAACACCACCGATCATGCGCTGGGTGGAAGAGCGTCTGAGAAGTTTATCCATAATAGAAATGTTTTAATTGTTACTTATAACTATTAGACGCGTTGGCGGACGGAAAAGTTGCAAATTGGGGGTGTCGAGATCCTGCTCGACACTTACTATGCTGACAGCGGGTGCGTGTGTCGAGCGGGAGCTCGACACCTCCAGTTATCGCTGCTCGTCGGGATGGATGCCGTAGTAGACGCGGAGCGGAGTGGAGAGCACCTTTATGAAGCCCTTTGCCTCCTCTGCCGTCCAGCCGTGCTGCATCTCGCCATACTCGCCGAGCTTCGACTTGAGAAGGTCGTCCTTGCTGTCCACGCCCACTGTCTCGAAGCCGAGCGGACGGAGCTTGAGGATTGCCGTGCCGTTGACGTTGCGCTGCGACGATGTGAGCATAGCCTCGATGTCGGGCATGACAGGCTCAAGATACTGACTCTCGTGGAGGAACATGCCGTACCAGTTGGCAACCTGGTCCTTCCAGTACTGCTGCCACTTGCTGAGGGTGTACTTCTCAAGCAGCCGGTGAGCCTCGATGATGAGCTTCGGGGCGGCAGCCTCGAAACCTACACGGCCCTTGATGCCGATGATGGTGTCGCCAACGTTGCAGTCGCGGCCGATGCCGTAGGCAGCGCCAATCTCCTCAATCTTCTGGATGGCAGCCACCTTGTCGTCGAACTTCTCGCCGTTGACAGCCACAATCTCACCCTTCTCGAATGTAATCTTGAGTTCCGACTCGTCCTCGCGGGTCACATGCTTCAGGTAAGCCTCCTCGGGCAGACCCTGCGTGGAGTCGAGAATCTCGCCGCCGCAGATGCTGGTGCCCCAGATGCCGACGTTGTAAGAATATTTGAGTTTAGTGAAGTCAGCAAAGAAACCGTTCTCGTTGAGGTAGTCAACCTCCTCCTTGCGCGAGAGAGCCTTGTCGCGGGTGAGCGTGATAATCTCCACGCCCGGCGCCATGACGAGGAAGGTCATGTCGAAACGAATCTGGTCGTTGCCCGCGCCCGTTGAGCCGTGCGCGATGGCGTCGGCGCCAATCTGCTTGGCGTAGCGCGCGATGGCGATGGCCTGGAAGATACGCTCCGACGACACGGAGATGGGATAGCAGTTGTTGCGCATCACGTTGCCGTAGATCATATATTTCAACGACTTCTCGTAATACTCCTGCGTCACGTCGAGCGTGACGTACTGCTTGGCGCCAAGCTTGTAGGCGTTCTCCTCGTTCTTCTTCAACTGCTCGGCAGAGAAGCCGCCGGTATTGGCGCACGCTGCGTGTACCTCATAGCCTTCCTTGGCGAGTTTCATTACTGTGTATGAGGTGTCAAGACCTCCTGAAAATGCGACAACAACCTTTTTCATAATAAAACGGAATTAAAGCCCCACCCCCTCGCCGCCGTCGGCGGCTCTTGCCCCTCCCCTTAGGGAGGGGAGTAATATGTTATATTAACTCAATATTTATGAATCAACACTTATGAATAAATATTTATGAAGAAGTAAGGGTATATTGTATTGTTATATTTATATATTATATCTATTTTTTCATTTGTAATAATGCTCACACCATAAGAAAATAAGCACATCACTCCCCTCCGCCATCGGGGAGGGGAAAGCCGCCAACGGCGGCTGGAGGAGGGGCTTTTAGTTCCCCAGTTTCTTCAATCTTTCCAGCACATCCTCCGGCAGCTTAGCCGGCAGGTGCTCCTCCGGGTCGTAGAGCATACCCGTGCAGATGCAATACTTGCGGCCGGTGCGCTTGAGCACGTCGACATTGATGCAGCCCTCACATCCACGCCAGAAAGCCTCATCGTCGGTGAGGTCGGCGAATGTCACTGGATGATAGCCCAGCTGCGTGTTCATTGCCATCACTGCGGCTCCACTCGTAAGTGAGAATATCTTGGCGTGCGGCCAACGGGTGCGGGCAAGGGTGAAGGTGAGGTCCTTGATGCGCTTTGCCACGCCAAGACCACGGAACTTCGGGTCGACGATAAGACCCGAGGTAGTGACATACTGCTTGTTGCCCCATGTCTCGATGTAGCTGAAGCCGACGAACTCGTCGCCATAAAGGGCGATGACGGCCTTCGCCTCCTTCATCTTCGTTGCCACATACTCGTGTGTACGCTTTGCGATACCGGTGCCGCGCACCTTGGCGGCCTTCTCGATGGTATCAAGTATAGTGTCGACATATTTCTCATGTGACGGGTCGGCAACCATCACCTTTATATCTTCCTTGTTCATAATGCTTTAATATTGGCGGCAGACGGGAGTCTGCCGTTCCGATGCTTATTTTTTGGGCGGCAGACGGGAGTCTGCCGTTCCGGTTAGAATTCTGCTTCCATGCCCGGCACGATGGTGCTGAGCCCCTTTATCACCTGCTCCTGGCTGACACCCTCCTTAATGACGATGAATATGGTGTCGTCGCCTGCTATCGTGCCAAGAATCTCGTCGATGTGGCTGTTGTCGATGTTGTAGGCGATGGAGCTGGCATAGCCCGGGCGGGTTCGTATCACACCCATGTTGCCAGAGAAGTTGATGGAGCGATAGCCCGGTATACGCAGCATCTCGGATGCCATGCGCGGCGTGGGCACGCGCTTGTACATGGTCTCGTTGGGCAGCACATACACATACTTGCCGTTCATGCTCGCTGCTTTGGCCACCTTCAACTGCTTGAAGTCGCGACTCAATGTTGCCTGTGTCACGGCGTAGCCTTCCTTGGCGAGTGCGGCAAGCACTTCGTCCTGGCTTCCGAGTTCCTTGCTCGATATGAGCATCTTGAGTGTTTCTATTCTATCGCTTTTTAACTTCATATTCGTAAATGGATGTATATTTATTCGTTTCCAAGTGCAAAAGTATGAATATTTGGATAAATATCCAAACAAATACGAATAAAAATACATTAAAATACGAAAATTTATGTAATCTATGTGGTTTTTGCGTATATTTATACAAACATTAACCTTCTACATTTAAATTAGTATTTGTTTGCGAATATAGTACCATTATGTCTTTATTTTATTAAAATTGGGTTAAGTTATGTGAATTTTATAACTTTCTTGAGTGATAATGGGGGGGGTAAGAAAAAAACAATTAACTTTGCGAGCGTTAAGATTTAACCTACAATGTCTTATATCAGATACTAATAACTTTCTATTTATAACCAAAACAAATCGAAAAATGAAGAAATCCCAATCTATCTTACGCTCGTCAAGAGTGTACATGACGGGGCTACTTTTGGGTGCTGCTCTCTCAGCAAATGCCCAATCGGCAACAGTCAAGGGTGTTGTAACAGATTCTTCCGGCGAGCCGGTGATTGGCGCGTCCATCAAGGTGAAAGGTGCAAAGGCATTAGGCACTGTGACTAACATTGATGGCGACTTCTCTCTTTCCGGCATACAAAAAGGACAGACTATCGTCGTTACATACCTTGGATGCGAACCGCAAGAAGTGAAATACACAGGCCAGACGATGAACATCGTCATGAAGTCAGACTCAAAGGCTCTCGACGAAGTTGTTGTTGTGGGCTACGGCACGCAGAAGAAACTCAACGTGACAGGAGCCGTTTCGATGGTGGGCTCGGAAATTCTTGAAGACCGTCCTGTCACCAACGTGACACAGGCCCTGCAGGGTGCCGTGCCAGGCTTGAGCTTCTCAGCCAACAGCAACGGCGGTATGCTCAACAACGCCATGGCCATCACCATCCGCGGAACCGGATCTATCGGCAACGGCTCCACCGACTCTCCTCTTATTCTTATCGACGGCATCGAGGGCGACCTCAACAGCCTCAACCCCAACGACATAGAAAGCGTGTCTGTATTGAAGGATGCCGCTTCGGCATCCATCTACGGTACACGAGCTGCATTCGGTGTTATCATCGTAACGACAAAGAGCGGCAAGTCGGGCAAGGTGAGAGTGAACTACAGCGGCGACGTGCGCTTCTCTACAGCAACACAGTTGCCTGACATGGTCAACTCACTCGACTTCGCCAAATACTGGAACGCAGCGCAGAACAACGCGGGCGGCGGCGACTACTTCGACACCGAGTCGATGAAGCGCATCGAGAACTACATAAACGGCGTGTACAACGACCCCACAAAGTCGGAATACTACGGCGTGATTGCCGGCTCCAACAACCGCTGGGGCATATACGGCGGCTCATTCGCCAACACCAACTGGTTCAAGGAGTTCTACAAGAGCAACGTGCCATCTACACAGCACAACCTCTCTATCTCGGGCGGCACCGACAAGGTGAGCTGGATTTTGAGCGCCGGCTACCTCATGAACAACGGTCTCATCCGCCACGGACACGACGAGCTCGACCGCTACACCATGAACGGCAAGATCAGCGCACAGATAGCGCCATGGGCAAAGGTGGAATACGCCACAAAGTTCATGCGCTCCGACTACGAAAGACCACAGTACCTCTCAGGACTGTTCTTCCACAACATCGCACGCCGCTGGCCGACCTGCCCTACCATCGACCCCAACGGCCACTGGATTGACGGCATGGAAATCGCCGAACTCGAGGACGGCGGAACAACAGCACAGCGCACCAACCAGTTCACACAGCAGCTGAACTTCATCTTCACACCTCTCAAGGGATGGAACATCCACCTCGAAGGCGCCATGCGCAACAACTTCTACAAGGACAAGACCGACATGTTCCCCGTATATTCCTACTACGCCGACGGCACACGCTGGCAGCGCAACTCGGGCTACGGCACAGTGACAAGCGTGAGCGACTACCGCTCTGAGTCGGACTACTTCTCTGTAAACGCCTACACCGACTACACACGCAGCATCGGACTACACAACCTCAGGGGTATGCTTGGTGTGAACTTCGAAAAATACGGTACCGACAACGTGAGCGCATCAGGCACCGACCTCGTGGACAGCTCGTTCCCGTACCTAAGCCTCACACAGAACAACCCACGTGTGGGCGACGCCTACTGGCACCGCGCAACGGCAGGCTACTTCGGACGTATCAACTACGACTACAACAGCAAGTACCTCATGGAGTTCAACCTGCGCTACGACGGTTCATCACGCTTCACCAACAACAACCGCTGGGCATGGTTCCCGTCAGTATCAACCGGTTGGAACATCGCACGCGAAGACTTCTTCAAGCCGCTCGCATCAACCATCCAGACCTTGAAGCTGCGCGCCTCTTGGGGACAGCTCGGCAACACCAGCTCCAACTACGACTCATTCTGGGCTTGGTATCCGTTCTACCAGCAGCAGGGCGTAGGCTCGCAGAGCAGCTCATGGCTCATCAACGGAGCAAAACAGAACACAGCCGGACTGCCAGGCATTGTGAACAGCACAATGACATGGGAAACCGTAGAGACATGGGACGTAGGTATTGACTTCGCCCTCTTCAACAACCGACTCACCGGTTCGTTCGACTGGTACAGCCGCACGACAAAAGACATGATTGGCCCGGCTCCAGTGCTCGGTTCCGTGCTCGGAACAGACGCTCCACGCACCAACAACTGTGACATGCGCTCGTCTGGTTGGGAACTCGAACTCCAGTGGCGCGACCAGATTGCCGACTTCAAGTATGGCATCAAGTTCAACATCGCCGACGCCACATCAAAGATTCTCACCTACCCGTATGAGGGTGACTTCGACAACCAGAGCATCTACTCATACTACAACGGAAAGAAGCTCGGTGAAATATGGGGCTACGAGACAAAGGGCATAGCCAACAGCGACCAGGAAATGGAATCATGGCTCGAGAACAACAAGCCTAACTGGGGCAGCAACTGGCAGGCAGGCGACGTGATGTTCAAAGATCTCAACGGTGACAAGATTGTCAACGCCGGAGCACAGACTCTGAAAGACCACGGCGACCTGAAACGCATCGGCAACAGCACACCGCGCTACAACTTCGGCTTGAATCTGAACGCCGAGTGGAAGGGCATCGACTTCTCTATATTCTTCCAGGGCGTGATGAAGCGCGACTACTGGGTAGGCGGCCCGTACTTCTGGGGCATAAGCGGCGACGAATGGCAGAGCTGCTGCTTCAAGGAGCACCTCGACTACTGGAGCGAGACCAACAAGAACGCCTACTACCCGAGACCAGTCTTCAACGACACCAAGAACCAGCAGACCCAGACACGCTACCTGCAGAACGCTGCATACATGCGTTGCAAGAACCTGCAGATTGGCTACACTCTCCCGCAGACCATCACCGAGAAAGCCGGCATGAGCCGCGTCCGCGCCTACTTCTCATGCGACAACCTCTTCACCATCACAAGCCTCTCCGGAGTGTTCGATCCTGAGGCTATGGACGGAGCATACGGCAACGGCAAGCTCTACCCGCTGCAGCGCACATGGGCTGTCGGTCTGAACATCACTTTCTAATGAAATCACCTTTAAACTAAAAAAATCATGAATCGAAATATAAAGAACCTGCTCTTGGGTGCAGTCGCCGCTACAACAGTCATGGGGTTC
Source organism: Prevotella sp. (assembly GCA_050875085.1). Classification (GTDB taxonomy): domain Bacteria; phylum Bacteroidota; class Bacteroidia; order Bacteroidales; family Bacteroidaceae; genus Prevotella. Next base: position 13,426 of record JBNMLZ010000013.1, read on the forward strand.
ACATCCTGCAATGACTTGCTCGACCTGAAACCTATCAGCCAAATCACCCCCGAGGCTTACTACCAGAACGCCGACCAACTGGCGGCCTATCTGAACAACTACTACGACAGCTATCTCTCAATGCCGTTCTCCGGCTCCATGAGCCACTCTTGGGGACAGTACAACGAAGGCAAGGGAAAGTCTGACGGCAACACCGACATCTACTGCTCGGGCGGCGGCAACACGCAGCTCTACGCCAACGACCACTGGGAGGTGTCTTCCGGCAAGGTGCTCCAGGGCAACTATGGCGGCGTGCGCGTGTTCAACTACCTCATCAACAAGGTGAACGACCAGATAAAGAACGGCACACTGGCAGAAAACGATGACGTGAAGAACTACCTCGGAGAAGCCTACTTCTTCCGCGCGCTGGTATATTTCAACCTGCTGGCATACTACGGTGATGTGCCTATTGTGACTGAAGTGCTTGCCGACGAGAACGACGCCATCGTCGAAAACTCAAAGCGCACACCGCGCAACGAGGTGGCACGCTTCATCATGAGCGACCTCGACAAGGCTATCGAGATGTGTTACCCGCGCAGCAAGTTCAACGGACAGCGCGTCAACCGCGAGGCTGCACTCCTCATAAAGTCGCGCTTCGCTCTGTTTGAGGGCACATTCGAGAAATATCACCGTGGCTCAGGCCGCGTTCCGGGCGACGCCAACTGGCCAGGCGCAAAAATGTCATACAACCAGGGCAAGACTTTCGACCAGCAGGGCGAGGTGAAGTTCTTCCTCCAACAGGCAATGGATGCAGCCAAGCAGCTTGGCGACCAGGTTGTACTCACAGAGAACAACCACAAGATTGACCCCGTATACGGTGACAAGGACTCTTGGAACCCCTACTTCAACCTGTTCAGCCAACCGTCGCTCGCCAATGTGCCGGAGGCTGTCATGTGGAAAGAATACAGCAAGGATCTCGGCTTCGTGCACGGAACTGCCCACTATGCAGTGTGCGGCGCCAACGCCGGCTTCACACGCTCGTTCGTACAGACATTCCTCATGAAGAACGGTCTGCCTATCTATGCCCAGAACAGTGGCTATCATGGCGACGTGACCATCGACAACACCAAGGAAGACCGCGACGAGCGCCTGCAGTTGTTCGTTTGGGGCGAGAGCACTCCGACATACTCAGACCCGACCCTGCCTGATGTCGAGGAAGGCAAGCCTCTGCCGGTATACCTCAGCCCGGAAGAGACTAACTCTAAGCACATCACCGACCTCGACGCATCCATCCGATGCATCACCGGATACCAGCAGCGCAAGTACTACACCTACGACGGCGAGCAGACACGCCAGTCGGAGCTGTCGGGCACAAACGCCTGTCCGCTCATGCGCTCTTCAGAGGCTCTGCTCAACTACATGGAGGCTGAGTATGAACTCAACGGATCGCTCGACAATACAGCAAAGCAGTACTGGGCTGAGCTCCGCACCCGCGCAGGTGTCGATGCCAACTTCCAGAAGACCATCGATGCCACAGACCTGTCGCAGGAGCTCGACCTCGGATGCTACTCAGGCACACAGCTTGTCGACAAGACTCTCTACAACATCCGCCGCGAGCGCGTAACGGAGCTGTTCTCCGAGGGATTGCGCTTCGCCGACCTTATCCGCTGGCGTGCATTCGACAACATGATTACGACAAAATGGATTCCTGAAGGCTGCAATTTCTGGGACAACATGTACAAGCACTACGACCCGGAAATCAAGTGCAATGGCGAAAACGATGCCGTTGTGTCTCCGAAATCCCTCAGCAAGTATCTCCGTCCTTACAGCAAGTCGTTGTCTTCTTCCAACGAGTTGAAGGATGGCTACAACTGGCACGAGGCTTACTACCTCTACCCGATTGGCGTGACCGACATGCGAACAGCTTCGCCTGACCGCTCACTGGAGAACACCAATCTCTACCAGAATGTCAACTGGCCTTCAACAGCCGGAGGACATGCCGAGAAATAAGTTTCGGCACTGAATAAGTTTTAGTTAGTAATTGTACAAAAAAATAAGACCATCGCCTTTCGTGACGATGGTCTTGTTTTTTTTATGCATATTGAGTGGAACTTAGTCCTTGTTGTTTCCGAAGATGCGGAGCAGATAAAGGAAGAGGTTGATGAAGTCGAGATAGAGCTGGAGGGCGCCGATGAGCGCAAGCTTCTGTGCCGACTCGCCTGCATCGGGTGCCATCTGGCACATCTGCTTGATTTTCTGCGTGTCGTAGGCTGTGAGTCCAACGAAGACGAGAACACCAACATAGCTGATGATGAGGTCAAAACCAGAGCTGCGCACAAACATGTTCACCAAACTGGCTATTATAATGCCAAGAAGAGCCATGAACACCAGCTTGCCAAGCGATGTGAGGTCGGTCTTGGTGGTATAGCCAACGAGTGCCATAACGCCGAACGTTCCTGCCGTGATGAAGAATGTCTTGGCGATGACCGCCGTGGAGAAGGCGAGGAATATCACAGACAGAGTGGCTCCATTGATTACCGAATAGAGGATGAAGAGCATTGTGGCGGTCGACAGCGACAGGCGGTTGATGGCTCCGCTGATGGCGAAGACAAGGGCAAACTCAGCGATGATGAGTCCCCAAAATGCCAACTTGCTGCCAAAGATTAAAGAGAGTATCGTAGGCGACGTGGCTACGCCAAAGGCTGTGAGTCCGGTTATTGCAAGCGCAAGCGTCATCCACACAAACACTTTGCGCATGAGCGCTGGGAACGCTGAGGAGAGAGAGAAGTCGCTTCCGCGGAAATTCTCTACGTCAGTCCAATTTTCTTGTTTCATTGTTTTCTGTTTTTTATTAAGTTGTTTTACTTGTTGCAAAATTAGGGGTTTAGTTTCAAATTGGCAAATAGCGTGCCGCAAATTTGGGAAATATTAATTAGTTTAAGCAACTGTTCAAGATTATCCTTATCAGCAGTAGGAGGTCGGGCGTCTCGCCCGACCCGAAAGCACAAAGCAGCCTGATGTCGGGCGGTCATATAAAGAAAGCGCCAGACAAGAAGCAAAAGCTCCCTTCTGGCGCTGGATTCTAATATAATATGGAAAAATCTTTGGTCGTCACATTCGGTTTCAAACCGATTAATTAAGAGCAGCGAGTCATACCCTATTAAGAGTAGCGCAAGATCTGACCCGGTCGCAGACGCATGGTCTTTGATATGTGGTTGAGTTTGCAAATCTTGTCGACAGTAACACCGCGCTTCTTGGCGATGGAGTCGAGAGTCTCGCCCTTCGATACCTTGTGGTACTGCACCTGATCCTCAAGACCCGATGTCATGCGGTTGTTGGTGGCGAAGTCGTCGCGTGAGTTCTCGCGTGCGATGGTAGAGCCGTCCTGCTTACCGCGAATACGGGTGGCGTTGGCTGATTCGGCATCATACGATGAGCGGTTGAAAGCGTAATAGTCGCCCGTCACATCCTGCTCGCGGAAGTCGAACATAAGAGCCGGGTTGAGCGCCACACCACAGAGTCGTGTCTCGAAATGGAGGTGTGAACCGGTGCTTCGACCAGTGTTACCGCCAAGACCAATCACGTCACCGGCACGCACTTCCTGGTTTTCCTCAACCAGTTGCTTTGACAGGTGACCATAGATGGTCTCCAGTCCGTTGTTGTGGCGAATGACGATATACTTGCCGTAGCCACCGCCTTCGTAGCGCACGATGCGCACCTTGCCCGAGAAGGCGGCGCGGATGGTGTCGCCGATGTACACCTTGATGTCGAGGCCCTTGTGCTGGCGTCCCCAGCGTGAGCCGAAGTTACTCGTAATCACGCGGCTTGTTGTAGGCATACAGAAGTGGCGCAGGTCAATCTTGTAGTTTTCAGGCAACTCGGTTGCGCGGTGAGCGTAGCGGTTGTCCCAGTTGGCGTATAATTCGGAAGACGGAGATTCCGATTCTTCTCTTACAGCTATGTTGCGAAGCATTATTGTGTCCACTGCTGCCATCTTGCGGTCAACTGGCGCCTGACGCGCGAGGAGATCCTGACCGTGTGCCGGGACAACAGCCACGGCAAGCAATAGTGATACAGCAATTTTCTTTATTGTTTTCTTTAAATTCATTTCGTTTGACTCGTTTTTACGCTGGAATGAGTATATCATTCCTTCAAAAGGTGGTCGTTGAACAAGAATGTAGTTCAACATCATTTTGTAATGCCTGGATAGCATTTTTGTAATTGCAATGCAAAGTTACTTAAAATATTGCACATTATTGCAACATCGCGCTTGGATTAACAGTTTTTGTAACAGATTTAACAATTAAACGAGCTAATACATAATAAATTAGCAGTTTAAGGCGGTAAAGTTCGGGGGCAGGCTGCTTTCGGGTCGGGCGGGGACACCCGACCTCATATATTTCTTATGATATTGCAGCCCAGTTGATGTTTGTGTCGCGCAATTCGCGCAACCGGCGCCAGAGCATGGCGTATTCGGGAGACGAGCATGTGGGGTCGGCATCAATGATTTTCTGTGCCTCCTCGCGTGCGAGTTGCACGAGTTGTCCGTCGCGCGCGATGTCGGCAATCTTCAGGTCGAAGGCGATGCCGCTCTGCTGAGTGCCTTCAAGGTCACCGGGACCGCGCAGTTTGAGGTCGGCCTCGGCAATGCGGAAGCCGTCGTTGGTCTCACACATTATGTCGATGCGCTTGCGCGTGATTTCCGACAGCTTGTAGGTAGTCACGAGAATGCAGTAGCTTTGGTCGGCGCCGCGTCCTACTCTACCGCGTAGCTGGTGGAGCTGCGACAGTCCGAAGCGCTGCGCGTCGAGGATTATCATCACCGACGCGTTGGGCACGTTCACCCCCACCTCTATCACCGTAGTGGCAACAAGAATCTGCGTCTCGCCTCTGACGAACTTCTGCATTTCGGCATCCTTCTCGGCAGGCTTCATCTTGCCGTGCACGCGGCTGATGCTGAACTCGGGGAAGATGTCGCACAGTGCGGCAAAGCCCTCCTCAAGGTTTTTCAGGTCACTCTTCTCGCTCTCGGTGATGAGCGGATACACCACGTAGACCTGCCGTCCGAGGCGTATCTGCTGGCGTATGCCGTTGTAGAGCGACGTCATCTGGTTGTCGTAGCGGTGGATGGTCTGCACGGGCTTGCGTCCGGGCGGCAGCTCGTCGATTACGCTCACGTCCAGGTCGCCGTATATGGTCATGGCGAGCGTGCGCGGTATAGGCGTGGCTGTCATCACGAGTATGTGGGGCGGGTTCTCGCTCTTTGCCCAGAGGCGCGCGCGCTGCGCCACGCCAAAGCGGTGCTGCTCGTCAATCACAGCCACGCCAAGGCGCTGGAAGCGCACAGAGTCCTCCAGCACGGCATGAGTGCCGACAAGTATCTTCACGTCGCCCGACAGCAGTCCGTCGAGCACCTCCTTGCGCCGCTTGCCCTTCACGACACCCGTGAGCAGTTCCACGCGCACGTCCATGCCTTTGAGGAACTCACGTATTGTGGCAAGGTGCTGCTCGGCAAGAATCTCCGTCGGTGCCATTATGCACGCCTGGTAGCCGTTGCCGAGGGCAATGAGCATGGTCATCAGCGCCACGAGGGTCTTGCCAGAGCCCACGTCGCCTTGCAGAAGGCGGTTCATCTGACGACCGGAGCACATGTCGTCGCGTATCTCGTGCATCACGCGCTTCTGCGCTCCGGTAAGTTCAAACTTCAGGTTCTCGGAGTAGAAGCGGTTGAAGTCGGCTCCCACGCGGTTGAATATGTAGCCACGGTACTTCCGTCGGTGGTCGCTGGCATAGCGCAGGATGTTGAGTTGCACGTAAAACAGTTCCTCAAACTTCAGGCGCTCGCGTGCCTTCTGCATCTCGATGGCGTTCTTGGGATAGTGTATGCAGCGCATGGCGGTGTCGCGCGACACGAGGTGCAGGCGCCGCACGATGAAGTCAGGCAGCGTCTCGGGCAGAGGTTCCTTGAGTTTCAGGAGCATCGCCTTCACGATTTTCTCCACCGAGCGCGACGTCATGCCGCGCTTCTTCATCTGCTCCGTGGTGGTGTAGTAGGGTTGCATGCCCATCTCCGATAGCTGAAGGTCGGCGGCGCGGTCGATGTCGGGATGCGAGAACTGGAACCGCCCGTTGAACACCGTCGGCCGTCCGAAGACGATGTAGTCCTCGCCAACCTTATAGTTCTTGTAGACATACTGCGCGCCGGAGAACCACACGAGATCCACCACCCCACGCCCGTCGGTGAAGTGCGCCACGACACGCTTCTTGCGCGCCGACATCTCAAACTCCTCAAAAGACAGTATCTTGCCGCGTATCTGCACGAACGGCATGTCGCCCGTCAGTTCGTGGATGGCATATATGCGGCTTCTGTCCACATATTTATATGGATAGTATTCCAGCAGGTCGCCCCATGTGTGGATATCCAGCTCCTTGTTGAATATGTCCTTGCGGTTTGGCCCCACCCCTGGCAGATACATTATGTCTTGAGAGAGAATGTTCATCGTTACTTATAATTAGATTTAAAACCTAAAAATGATGAATTGTTATTTTTTCAGCATGGCCTCTGCAATGATGAGGTCAAACGGTGTGGTGAGCTTTATGTTCTCGCGGTTGCCGTCTACCATTGTCACCTTGTGTCCCATAGCCTCCACCACCGAAGCGTCGTCGGTGAAAGCGTCGCTGTAGGTCTGGCGGAACGCCTGCTTGAGCAGTTGCGCGTCGAACGCCTGCGGTGTCTGCACGGTGCGGTAGTTGGTGCGCTGCACGTTGTAGCCTCCGTCATCGGTGACACGGCGCAGGGTATCGGTGACTGGCAGCACTGGCAGTGCAGCCCCATACTGGCGCGCCGCCTCGAAGCAGCGCGCTATCGTCTCCACCGACACGAAGGGGCGCACACCATCGTGTATGCCCACCACGCCGTCGGCATTGTCGGGCACTGCCGCCACACCGTTCTGCGACGAGTGGAAGCGTGTCGCTCCGCCGTCAGCCACGGTATGCTCCACCGCGAAGTGGTGCTTAGCGCACAGCTGTCGCCAGTAGTCCTGCTGTTCACGCGGCAGGACGAGGATTATCTTCAGTGCGTCGCTGTACTCGCGGAACCGCTCTATGGTGCGCATCAGCACCGGCTTGCCGCCTATCGGCAGAAACTGCTTCGGCAGGTCGCCGCCCATGCGCAGGCCCTTGCCTCCGGCTACGATTATTATGTAGTCCATACTTTTTACTTGTTTATGATTGGCAATGGACAGTCATTATACATACATCATGCCCTTCTTCAGCTCGTCCACCACCTGCTCGCCCTTCATGAGCGCGAGAATGGCATAGGCATAGTCGAGCGTGGCGCCCGGACCCTTGCCGGTGACGATGTTGCCGTCGACGGTGTATTGCTCGGCAGTGTAGGTGGCGCCGTCAAGCTCGGTCTCGAAGCCGGGATAGCACGTGGCGCGCTTGCCTCGGAGCAAGCCGAGATGACCGAGCACCATCGGTCCGGCGCAGATGGCGCCTACCAGCTTCTTCTGTTCAGTCTGGCGCAGCACGGCGCGGCGCACGCCCTCATGCTCGTCGATGTTCTTCGCGCCCGGCATACCGCCAGGGATGAGCAGCATGTCGGCGTCGGAGAAGTCGGCGTCGGCAAACATCATGTCTGCCTTCACCTGCACACCGTGTGCCGACTCCACCATGAGCGAGTCGCCTATGCTTACTGTCTTCACCACAATGCCTCCGCGACGCAACACGTCGACGGGACCCAACGCCTCGATGTCCTCGAAGCCGTTGGCAAGAAATTCATATACTTTTGCCATATCGTTAGCTTTTACCACTGGTTTGTTTCTTTCCTTTATCTTCGGGCGCAGGACTCCGAACGGGTCTGCCGTCTTCTCGTCCTCCTCGTCCTTCTTCTTAAGAGAATAGAATCGTGCCATAAGTCATTGGTTTTAATGTTATAACTATTGCAAACTTACTCATTTTTTTTCAATTATGCGATAAATTCCGTACTTTTGTACATACTTTACCGGCGCACATGCTGCATTTGCGCCCAAACGAACCATACATTCCACAAACGATGACAAACAAGCATACAACATTCGCCATATTCGGCAATTCCTTCCAGCCGCGCAAGTCGCACTCTCTGCTGCGTGTGCTCGACTTCCTTAGACAGCACGGCTGCACTGCCATATTCGACCGCCCCTTCTACGACTTCCTCACCACCGAGCAGAACCTCGACCTCGGCGACGCCGCCACCTTCGACGGCGACGACTTCGAAGCCGACTACGTGGTGTCGATGGGCGGCGACGGCACATTCTTGAAGTCTGCCGTGCGTGTCGGCACCAAGTCGATACCGCTCATCGGTGTCAATATGGGACGGCTTGGCTTCCTCGCCGACGTGCTACCAAGCGAAGTGGAGACGGCTCTGCAGGCTGTGCTCGACGGCAACTACAACATCGAGGAGCACACCGCAATAAAGATTGCCACAGAGGGAGGCGACTTCGACGGCTGCCACTATGCCCTCAACGACATCGCCGTGCTGAAGCGCGACGTGGCGTCGATGATAAGCATACGCACGTGTGTGGACGACAGCTATCTCGTCACCTACCAGGCCGACGGTCTCATCGTCTGCACGCCAACCGGCTCCACCGCCTACTCCCTGTCAAACGGCGGCCCTATCATCGTGCCGCAGACGCGCACGCTCTGCCTCACGCCCGTCGCTCCCCACAGCCTCAACATACGCCCCATCGTCATCAGCGACTCCAGCGTGATACGTCTTGAGGTGGAGTCGCGCTCCCACAACTACCTCGTGGCTGTCGACGGACGCAGCTACACCATGCACGAAGGCTCTACCGTAACCATCAGCCGCGCCCCGTTCGTCACACGCATCGTCAAGCCAAACGGCCGACGCTACTTCTCGTCACTGCGCGACAAGATGATGTGGGGAGCTGACAAGAGATGAATTAGGAGTTACGAGTTACGAATTAGGAGTTAGGAGTGAAGAATTAAGAATTAGGTTTTCTATGAAGATTGCTTCCATAATAAGTCTGCCAAAGACCAAATATCCGGCACGCACCATTCTCGTCTGGCTATGGCGCAAATGGAGCGGCAACCACCTGCAGGCCATCCTCAACGCGTCGATAGGCATTGCCGACGTGGTGCTGAGCCTTGCGCAGGTATGGGCGGTGAAGCACGCCATCGACGTGGCGTCGGGCAACGCCACCGGCTCCATATACTGGGCTGTGGCTGTCATGGCGGTGCTCATACTGTGCAACTTCGCCATCAACATAGCTGGCGTGTGGGTGCGCAACATTCTCGGCATACGCGCCCAGAACCGTATGCAGCAGCAGATGCTCGACCGCATCATGCAGTCGGAGTGGCACAGCCGGTCGCACCACCACTCGGGCGACATACTCAACCGCCTGGAGTTTGACGTGGCTACCGTCGTGACGTTCCTCACCGAGACAATACCGAGCACGCTGTCAACCATCATGATGTTCATCGGAGCCTTCGCCTGCCTGTTCTCCATGGACCACGTGCTCGCCGTGCTGCTCGTGGCAATCATCCCGCTGTTTCTTGCCGTGAGCAAGATATACATGCGGCAGATGCGGCGGCTCACGCGACTCGTGCGCGACTCCGACAGCCGCGTGCAGGCTGTCATGCAGGAGACCATACAGCACCGCATGGTGATAAAAACGCTCGAAGCGTGCCGCGACATGGTGGCGCGCCTTGAGCGCACACAGGCGCAACTGCGGCAGAACGTGCTGCGGCGCACGTCGTTCTCGGTGTTCTCCAACTTCATCCTCAACTTCGGCTTCGCCCTTGGCTACCTCATAGCCTTCCTGTGGGCTGCCGTGCGCATGTCGTCGGGCACGCTCACCTTCGGCGGCATGACGGCGTTCCTGCAACTGGTGAACAAGATTCAGTCGCCGGCACGCAGCCTGACGAAACTCGCCCCGGCATTCGTGGGCGTGTTCACGGCTGCCGAGCGACTCATGGAACTTGAGGACGAGCCTGTCGAGCAGCAGGGCGAACCTGTGCGCATGAGCGCCCCGTGCGGACTGCGGCTCAGCAATGTCACCTACCGCTACGAGGACGGCACGCGCGACGTGATATCCAACCTGTCCTTCGACTTCCGTCCCGGCTCTTGCACCGCCATTCTCGGCGAGACGGGTGCCGGAAAGACCACGCTCGTGCGTATGCTTCTCTCGCTCACCCATCCGAGCAGCGGCTCCATCACCATATACAACGACAAGGAGGAGCACAATCTGTCGCCCCTCACGCGCTGCAACTTCGTCTACGTGCCGCAGGGCAACACGCTCATGAGCGGCACCATACGCGACAACCTGCGCCTCGGCAAGCCATCCGCCACCGAAGCCGAGATGCGCGACGCGCTCCGTCTGTGCTGCGCCGACTTCGTCATGTCGCTGCCCGACGGTCTCGACACGCGCTGCGGCGAGCAGGGCGGCGGACTCTCCGAGGGTCAGGCACAGCGCATCGCCATCGCCCGCGCACTGCTGCGCGACCGCCAGATAATGGTGTTCGACGAGGCTACATCGGCTCTCGACGGCGACACGGAGTGCCGCCTGCTGCGCAACATACTGGCACAAAACAGCCGGACGGTGATTTTCATCACTCACCGCCCGGCTGTATTGGAGTATTGTACTGAAAGACTTTTGCTTACATGATGTGCAGCCACCGCAGCACATCGTTCAAGTTTGCCACAAGCATGAGCAGCATGAGCACGCCGATGCCTATGTACTCGGCGCGTATCATGAAGTTCTCCGACGGCTTGCGCCTTGTTATCATCTCGTAGAGAAGGAACAGCACGTGGCCGCCGTCGAGTGCCGGTATCGGCAGGATGTTCATGAAGGCGAGGATGATGCTCAGGAAGGCTGTCAGGAGCCAGAACTTATGCCAGTTCCACACGTCGGGGAACATGCTTCCTATGGCGCCGAATCCGCCAAGCGACTTGGCACCCTCGGCTGTGAACACATACTTCATGTCGCCCACATAACCGGCGAGCACGTTCCAGCCGTATTTCACTCCGGCAGGGAAGCTCTCGAAGAATCCGTAGTCGACGTGTGTCACCTTGTCGTTGGGCAGCACCGGATAGAATCCGAACTTGAGGTTCTGCTCTGCCTTGTCCGACGTGTGGAGCACTCCGTGGGTGTTGATCGTGCACTGGCGTCCGCCTGCGTTGCGCAGGAGCGTCAGGTCTACGGTGAGCGCCTTGAGGCTGTCGGCATGGGTCTTGGCGAAAGCCAGCACGTCGCCGATGCGTCCTATCTCGTTGAGGAAGTCGTTGTGCGACGTTATCTTCTTGCCGTTCAGCGCAACAATCTGGTCGCCCTTGCGCATACCCATGTGCTGGGCAAGCGAGCCGGGAGCCACGCTGTCGACGCGCGCCTCGATGAACTGCGCCATGAACGGCGGCTGCGACTTGAACATCTCAAGCAGGTCGAGGTCGCCCGGCATTTCCACCGTCACGCTCTTGCCGTCGCGTATGACGTAGGCCTCCTTTGCGCGCGCCATGTCGCGGAACATGTCGGGACCGAACTTCTTGAACTCGCCGAGGTTGGTGCCCACGAGTATGTCGCGGTCGCGGAAGCCAAGGTCCTGCGCCTCCTTGTTGAACTTCATGCCGAGCTGCATGTCGCGCGGCTTCACATAGTCGTCGCCCCATGTGAAGAGGCACATGGCATAGAGCAGCAGCGCCAGCACGAAGTTCACGAGCACGCCGCCTATCATGATGAGCAGTCGCTGCCATGCCGGCTTCGAGCGGAACTCCCACGGCTCGGCGGGCTTCTTCATCTGCTCCGTGTCGAACGACTCGTCAATCATTCCGGCTATCTTGCAGTAGCCGCCAAGCGGCAGCCATCCCACGCCGTAGGTTGTCTCGCTGTTCTTCGGCTTGAACTCGAAGAGGTGGAACCAGGGGTCGAAGAACAGGTAGAACTTCTCCACCCTTACGCCAAAGAGCTTGGAGAAGAAGAAGTGTCCGCCCTCGTGGAGCAGCACAAGGATAGATATTGCCAGCATGAACTGCAGCAATTTGATAAGGAATATTTCCATTTCTTGTCTTAAAGTTATTGTTTTATAAATTCTCCAGCTATGCGCCGTGCCTCGGCGTCGGTAGCCACATAGTCGTCGTAGGTTGGGGTAGCTATGAATGTGGCGCGCTGCGTTGTCTTTTCTATTATATCGCCCATTTCAAGGAATCCGCACTTGTCCTTGCGGAACGCCTCGTTCACCACCTCGTTGGCGGCATTGACGATGCACGGCATGTTGCCGCCCTTCTTTATTGCCTCGTAAGCCATGCGCAGACAGTGGAACTTCTCCATGTCGGGCTCGAAGAACTCAAGCGGTTGCTTGAACAGGTCGAGCCGGTCGCCGTTGAGTGGCAGGCGCTCGGGAAACGAGAAGGCATACTGTATAGGCAATCGCATGTCGGGCACGCCGAGCTGCGCTTTCACGGCTCCGTCGCGGAACTGCACCGCGCTGTGCACGATAGACTGCGGATGGACGAGCACCTGTATCTTGTCGGCATCAACGCCAAACAGCCACTTCGCCTCGATCACCTCGAAACCCTTGTTCATCATCGACGCCGAGTCGATGGTTATCTTCGCGCCCATGTCCCACGTGGGGTGCTTGAGCGCGTCGGCAGCCTTGACGGAGCGCATCTGGTCGAGCGTGAACTTGCGGAACGGTCCGCCCGAGGCGGTGAGCAGTATCTTCTCAATCTCGTTGTCGCCCTCGCCCACGATGCTCTGGAATATTGCGGAGTGCTCGCTGTCGACGGGCAGAATGTTTACGTGGTAGTCGGCGGCAAGGCGGCATATCAGCTCGCCGGCAACGACAAGCGTCTCCTTGTTGGCAAGGCAGATGGTCTTGCGCGCCTTGATTGCGTGGATGGTGGGCGACAGTCCGGCGAAGCCCACCATGGCGGTGAGCACCATGTCTATCGGCTGCGCCTCGACAATCTCGTCGAGAGCCTTCGCGCCGGCATACACCTTGATGTCGGGGCAGTCGGCAAGCAGGGCGCACAGCGCCTCGTAGTGCTGCTCGTTGGCTATGACGACGGCAGCCGGATGGAACTTCCGGGCTTGGTCGGCAAGCAGCTCGTAGCGTTTGTTGGCGGTGAGGCAGTAGACCTCGTAGCGGTCGCTGTGCTGCTGTATTACATCCAGGGCCTGTGTGCCGATGCTTCCGGTGGAGCCGAGAATGCAGATTTGTTTCTTCATATTATTCTTTGATTGTTGGTGGAAACTATAAGGCGTCGGACGGGAGTCCGACGTTCCGAGAGGCGTGGGGAGGCGTCGGACAGGAGTCCGACGTTCCGAGAGGCATGCCAGGCGTCGGACGGGAGTCCGACGTTCCGGCTAAAGGTCGAGCAGTCCTTCGGGCAGCTTCATTGTTATGTTGTGTTGTTCGGTGTCCACATCGCTTATCAGCTCGTCGCTTGCCGGGATGAGGAGGTCGTTGCCGTCGTTGGTGACAAGCTCGAATAGCGTGTTGATGGTGGAGTCGTCGACGGAGCGTATCTCGCCCACAGTCTTGCCCGACTCGGCATCCACCACGTGGTAGCCCACAATCTCTGCCCACGACAGCGAGTCGCCGTCGGAGTCGGAATGTTCGCGCGGAAAGTACACCTCGCATCCGGTGAGCGTGCGCGCCTTGTCCTGCGTGTCGATGTCGGCAAAGCGCACGAGGGCGGTCTCGTCGGTCTTGAAGCGGTACTCGTCGATGAAGAATGGCACGAGTATGCCGTCGATGTCGAGCACCAGGTAGTCGGCGTCGGTGCGGTCGAACACGTCGTCGTCGAAGTGGAACGCCACCTCACCGTCCACACCGTGCGGCTTGCCTATCTTACCTATCTTATATACTGATTCTTTCTTAATCATATTCTTTTTCTACTCCCGTCGTATTTTGGCGCCGAGCGCGTTGAGTCGTGCCTCTATGTCCTCGTAGCCGCGGTCAATCTGCGCGATGTTCTCTATGCGGCTTGTGCCCTTTGCGCCGAGCGCGGCTATGAGCAGGGCGATGCCGGCGCGGATGTCGGGCGACGACATGCGTCCGGCGCGCAGTTGCTTCTTGCGGTCGTGACCAACGATTACACAGCGGTGGGGGTCGCAGAGTATTATCTGTGCGCCCATGTCTATCAGCTTGTCGACGAAGAACAGGCGGCTCTCAAACATCTTCTGGTGCACGAGCACCGAGCCGCGCGCTTGCGTGGCAACGACGATGAGCACCGAGATGAGGTCGGGCGTAAGGCCCGGCCACGGGGCGTCGGCAAGGGTCATTATGGTGCCGTCGATGAACGAGTCGACAACATAGTGAGGCTGCTTGGGCACGATGATGTCGTCGCCCTCAATCTTGAGCTTCACGCCCAGGCGGCGGAACGTGTCGGGTATGATGCCGAGCTGGCGCAGCTTCACGTCCTTGATGCGCACGCCCTCGCCCACCATGGCAGCCATGCCGATGAACGAGCCCACCTCAATCATGTCGGGCAGCACACTGTGCCGTGCGCCGTGCAGCTGCTTCACGCCGACGATGGTGATGAGATTGGAGGCTATGCCCGATATGTTGGCGCCCATGTGGTTGAGCATGTGGCACAGCTGCTGTATGTAAGGCTCGCAGGCGGCGTTGTAGATGGTTGTGGTGCCCTCGGCAAACACTGCCGCCATGATGATGTTGGCAGTGCCGGTGACCGAAGCCTCGTCGAGCAGCATGTAGGTGCCCTTGAGCTTCTTCGCCTCGATGTTGTAGACCTTGCGCTCGTCGTCGCTGACGAACTTGGCGCCGAGATACTTGAATCCGAGGAAGTGGGTGTCGAGGCGTCGGCGGCCTATCTTGTCGCCGCCCGGCTCGGCAACCGTGGCGCGTCCGAAGCGTCCGAGCAGCGGGCCCATGAGCAGCACCGAGCCGCGCAGGGCGGCGCACTTGCGCACATACTCGTCGCTGGCGAGATATTCAAGGTTTATCTCGTCGGCCTGGAAGGTGTAGTCGTTGCGCGAGTGGCGCGTCACCTTCACGCCGATGTCGCGCAGGAGCTGTATGAGGTTGTTGACATCGAGGATGTCGGGAATGTTGCTGATGCGCACAGGCTCCGTGGTGAGCAGCGTTGCGGCAATCACCTCCAGCGCCTCGTTCTTGGCACCCTGCGGAGTGATGGTGCCGCTGAGCGGATGACCGCCCTCAATAATAAACGATTCCATAGGCAAAATGGTGAGAGTTATTTGCGTCTGCGTTGTTTCTTGTCGAAGTTTCTGAACTCGTTGTTGCTGTTGACGATGCGCTCAAACTTGAACGTGTCGAGGTCGAGCTGCACCTTGCCGTCGGTGTAGTTGGCAAGGTCGGAAGCCACCTTCTCGTTGTCGCTTGAGCCGTGGCCCCACTGCACGAGGTCGCGCTTCATCTGGTTGGCTGCAAGGCGTATCAGCTCGGTGCGCTCGCGTCCCTGGGGCATGGTCTTGAGCCGCGAGAACAGCTCAAACATCATCACCCCGTAGTGGCGCACGGGTATGCGCTTCATCGGGTAGGGCATGGGCTTCGGCTTCTCCAGCATCTTGTGTGCCTCGGTGATGTCGACCGGATAGTCGATGTCGAGCTTGAAACCGCTCATCAGCGCGAGGTGGTCCCACAGCTTGTGCTTGTAGTCGATGTCGGCGCCTGTGCGCGGCACCATGCGTTCCATGACGCGCACGATGGTCTCGGCGCAACGCTGGCGCATGGCGCGGTTGGGCAGCGCCATGCAGTGGTCGACCATCTGCTGCACCTCGCGTCCGTATTCGGGCAGTACGAGGCGCTCGCGCTGGGTGTTGTAATCAAGTCCTTTTATTTTCATTCTTTGTCTGTTTACGGTGTTAGAGCAGCTTCTTCGATTGCTTTGCCACGAAGTCCTTCAGGTAGAACGGCACGAAGTAGGCCACGTCCTCAAACTTCTCCTGAGCTATGCGGCGCTCGGCGAGCGGATACATCCACTTTGCCAGCGGCTCGACTCCCTTTATGAGGCGCGCGTTGGGATGGTTGATAACCTCCATGCACTTCTCGGCGCCGTTGCCGAAGAAGTAGACCACGCCGCGGTCGAGGTATTCCTTGTAGGTGTTCTCGTCAACCACGTCGGCCTGCGTTCCGCGCACCTCCTTCAGCGAGCGGTCGTAGATGGCTGAGTAGACCTCCATGCGGCGCGCGTCGAGCATCGGGCACAGCAGGGCGCCCTCCTCCACTTCCTCGCGCAGGAGCACTGGCACAGCCATCAGCTCAAGCGTTGGCACGGAGATGAGCTTCAGGTCCTGGCCGAAGCAGATGCCCTTGGCCATCGAAGCGCCGATGCGCAGTCCGGTGTAGGAGCCGGGGCCCTGGCTCACTGCCACCGCGTCGAGGGGTATGGCGTGGCTGTCGGCAAACGACATTGCCTCGTCAACAAACGAGCCGAGCTTCACGGCATGGTTAGGACCGTCATGGTCTTCCTTGGAGAAAATGCAAGCGCCGTCCTGGCTGACGGCTACAGAGCACACGTTGGTGCTCGTCTCAATATTCAAAATACACGACATGCTAAAATAATTTACTTTCTGCGAGGCTTACGACCCCTAACCGCAAGGCTTACGACATACAAAAATACTGCCCACGGCTAACAGCGAGCCTCCATTCACATATATGTAGGTGCAAAGATAATGCAAATCAGAGACAATACAAAATGAAATTATCCATTTTTGTTAATAAAGTTACGAAAATAATAAGTATTTTTGCATGTTATAAAAAATACGCCAAAACAAAAGACAAACAAAATATGATACTATCAATGACTGGCTACGGCAAGTCTGTCGCAGTCTACAACGGAAAGAAAATCAATGTCGAGATCAAGTCGCTCAACAGCAAGAGCCTTGACCTCTCCACACGCATCGCCCCCATCTACCGCGAGAAGGAGATGGAAATACGCCAGGCCATACAGCAGCGGCTGCTGCGCGGAAAGGTAGACTTCGCCATATGGGTGGAGAAGGACGCCGCACAGGACGCCACCGTCATCAACGCCGCACTCGCCGAGAACTACTGCCAGCAGATCAAGGCCATTGCCAAGCGCTGCAACATCCCGGAGCCGAAGGACTGGTTCCTCACGCTCATGCGTATGCCCGACGTGACCGCCAAGACCGAGGTGGAGACTCTCGACGATGAGGAATGGACCGTTGCGCGCGCCGCCGTCGACGAGGCTATCGACAAGCTCGTGGCGTTCCGCACTCAGGAGGGAGCCGCGCTTGAGAAGAAGTTCGGCGAGAAGGTGGACAACATCGAGCGCCTGCTCCAGAGCATCGAGCCTTACGAGAAGTCGCGCGTCGAGAAGATACGCGCCCGCATCGTGGAGGGACTGAAGGCCATCCCCGACGTGGAGTACGACAAGAACCGCCTTGAGCAGGAACTCATCTACTACATCGAGAAGCTCGACATCAGCGAGGAGAAGCAGCGCCTCGCCAACCACCTGAAGTACTTCCGCGAGACCATGCAGGAGGGCCACGGACAGGGCAAGAAGCTCGGATTCATAGCCCAGGAAATGGGACGCGAGATCAACACCACCGGCTCGAAGAGCAACAACGCCGAGATGCAGAACATCGTGGTAAAGATGAAGGACGAGCTGGAGCAGATTAAGGAGCAGGTGCTCAACGCACTGTAATTCAAAATTCGTAATTCAAAAAAAACATGGGTAAGCTAATCATTTTCTCCGCTCCCTCCGGCAGCGGCAAAAGCACAATCATAAACCGCCTCATGCAGCATCCCGAGCTGCACCTGGCGTTCTCCATTTCATGCACCAGCCGCGCGCCGCGCGGCACCGAGAAGAACGGTGTGGAATACTTCTTCCTCTCGCCCGAGGAGTTCCGCGAGCGCATCGAGCGCGGCGAGTTCCTTGAGTATGAGGAGGTCTACAAGGACCGCTTCTACGGCACGCTCAAGCAGCAGGTCGAGACCCAGGCTGCGCGCGGCGAGAACGTCGTGTTCGACGTCGACGTGAAGGGCGGCTGCAACATCAAGCAGTTCTACGGCGACCGCGCCTTGAGCGTATTCATCCAGCCGCCGTCAATCGAGGAGCTGCGCCGCCGCTTGGTGGGACGCGCCACCGACGCGCCAGAGGTGATAGAGCAGCGCATCGAGCGCGCCACCTTCGAGCTGTCGCAGGCGCCGAAGTTCGACCGCGTGGTTATCAACGACGACCTCGACCGCGCCGTCAGTGAGACTCTCGCCATCGTCAAGGAATTCATCAGCAAATAACCGCCCTATGCCAAAAATCAAGACCGGCATCTACGGCGGCTCGTTCAACCCCGTCCACAACGGCCACATCGCCATCGCACGCGCCATGGTCGACCATGCCGATGTGGACGAGGTGTGGCTCATGGTGTCACCCCAGAACCCGCTGAAGCAGGCGTCAGGGCTGCTCGACGACCGGCTGCGCCTCGACATGACGCGGCGCGCCGTCGGCGACATTCCCCACGTAAGCGCGTCCGACTACGAGTTTCGCCTGCCGCGCCCGTCCTACATGTGGAACACCCTGGAGCACCTCACAGCCGACTACCCCGACCGCGACTTCTGCCTGCTCATCGGGGCTGACAACTGGCAGGTGTTCGACCGCTGGTTCCGCGCCGCCGACATCATCGCCCACTACCCCATCCGCATCTATCCGCGCCGCGGCTACGACATCGCCCCCAGCAGCCTTCCGCCCACCGTCCGCCTTGTCGACACTGGGCTGCACGACGTGAGCAGCACCCTCATCCGCCAGCGCATACAGCGCGGCGAGGACATCACGGGGCTGCTGCCGGAGTGCATCGCGGAGGACGCCGTGAGGTACTATTCGGCGCTGAAATGAAATTTTCTTGACATCCGCCGCGCACCGTTGTATATTTGTCGCCATTCAATAAAAAAATCAATAACGACAAAAAACACAACGATTATGGAAAACACAGAAATCATGACAACGGCGCTCGCCAACTGCGCCTTTCCCGCCACATGGCTCTACTGCTTCACCTCCGGCTGCAAGCGCCGCGACACATGCGTGCGCTACCAGTCGGGACTCGCCATCGACAGCGCCCTCACCAGCGGCCACGCTGTCTTCCCCACAGCCTCAACACTCGACCCCTGCCCCCACTTCAAGCAGCTGCGCACCATCCGCTCGGCATGGGGCTTCAACAGCTTGTTCAACGACGTGCGCGTGGCCGACGCCCCAAGGCTGCGCAAGGGCATGAAGGAAATACTCGGCGGAGGCGGCACCTACTATGCCTACCACCACGGACAGCGCCGCCTCACCCCCGAGCAGCAGGCACAGATACGCCGGCTCTTCGCCCGCTTCGGCTACGCCTCGGTCGACTTCGAGCACTACCGCACCGAAATCGACATCTAATTTTTTTTGTCCCGTCCATTACCCCCATCCTTACAACAGTGCTACGGCATTTCCGTAGCACTGTTACAATTATTTTGTACCCCCGTTACAATTGCCCCGTAACCCACTTACAATTATCCCGTACTCCCGTTACAATTGCCTTGTAATCGCCCCGTAGCGCCGGCACGCGCCACCCCATTGCCGTCAGCACGCGCCACTCGGAACGTCGGACTCCCGTCCGACGCTTTTTTTTTTTGGGGGGGGCATCTGGAATTTGTAGTGATTACTTATCCGTGGAGGCTGTGCCAAAACTTTGACTCAATAATAAAGTTGAAAAAATTCATGAATTATCCATGAATTTCTCAAAAATAAATTACTGAGATATTGAGATTTTTATTTTGACACAGCTTCCACGGACAACAATCATTCCATTGCTCCAAATATCGGAAGAGCCTTATTTTTTGCCCAATTGCCGAAAATAACAAAGCCAGAGAGCCCCATATCTCCCTAATTATTAGTAAATTTGCAGCGACAAACAGAATTTTCAGAGAAAAAACTTCATTCACTTATAAACAAAAAACATTATGAGTATTAAACTATCATTGTCGCGACTGTTCGCGACCATGTTGCTTGTTCTCGTATGTGCCACCACCGCAAGCGCGGATGATTGGCAATACAACAAGAAAGGCACCACTTACAAATTCTCCGGTGGCACCGGCGGATATTACGACCCGTACCTCATTTCCACCGCGCAGGACCTGGCAGACCTTGCCGCCCTCGTGAACGTAAAGCGCGACTACGTATCGAGCAAGTACTTCAAGCAGACCAAAGACATCACGCTCACCAGCCTGACGGTTGAGAACGGCGAGGTGAAAAACTTCGACGAGAAAACTTGCCAGGAGTGGACTCCTATCGGCATGTATGGACACATCTGGGACGACGACTTCCAGGGTGTCTACGACGGCGGCGGGCACTACATCTCCGGACTGTACCTTGGCGAGAAATCCCAGGACATCTATTACATCGGTCTGTTCGGAAAACTCTATAACGCCATTATACGCAACCTCACGCTGAAAAATGTCTACATCAACCACGACATCAACTCCTCAAAACGTGACTACAGCTCCGACATGGCGGCTTTTGTGGGACGCATGAAGTCATCCTCATTACACAACGTGAAGGTGGAGAACTGCCTCATCAAGGTCAACACCAAATCGGGTGCAACAGCCTGCGGCGGTGTCGTGGGCTCGTCTGCCAACAACAACTTCTACGACGTGTCATTCACTGGAGACTTCAACATTCCTGACGCCACATACGAATTGAAATGCGGAGGCTTCATTGGAAAGAAAGACAACGGCTTCGTGAACTTCAAGCGTTGCAAGACAGGAAACGGCACTATGCGTGTTGACGTAAGCTCAGGCATACAGAAGGCTAAAAAAATCTATCTCGGAGGTTTCGTTGGAGAAGGCGACGGAACGGATGTAACCCATCAACAGACCTACTTGTATGGATGTGTGAACAAAATGAACATCGATGTCGTTAGCTCAACCGGGACTCAGAACAAAGGTCAGATAGAGGCATATAACATCGGTAGAAGAATATATGACATTAAACAGTCTGCAAACCTCGGCAACATATCATTCGCCGACAATGTTGTAGGTCAAATGGGCTTTGTATGGAATATCAGCAACTATATAAAAGACTGCGTGAACTATGGCAAGTACACCGCAAATGCCACCAATGTCGAGGCCTATCCTATATGCCATCTTAATGACAACAACAAAAACGCAATCAACAGTCTTAACTACCAGGGTAGAACCTATATCTACCGAATTATCTGCCCTAAAGAGGCAAACAACGTGAAGGCTGGCACTTATAAATCAGACGGCACCGAACTCTGTATGGCCGACATAAAGACCAAGGCCAGCGAGCTTGTGGAGACGCTCAACCAGAAATGTGAGGAGCGCGTTTGGGGATTGACGCAAGATAATACCCAAAGCAACGGCTACGACATTTCATCATGTCCTATACCTGTAGAGTGTGGCATACATGTGAACGATCTCTACGGCGATGGCTCGGAGGAAAATCCCTACCTGATAAGCTCGGAGGCCGACCTGCGCACATTATATGAAACAGCCAAAAACATGACCATCCCAAGCGCCAGCCACTACAAGCTTACAGCCGACATCAACATGGAAGGAAAGAAGCCTATGGGTGCCATCGGCTCAACTCTACATCCGTTCAATGGAGTGTTCGACGGCAACGGACACGTGATTTCCGGACTCACCGAGAGCGGCAACGCACTCTTCTATGTTCTTGGAGGCACGGTGAAGAATCTTTCAATTGTCAACATGAACTTCACTGGCGACAACACCGAATGTGCTGTTATCGCCTACCAGATGGGAGTCACAGAGCAAGGAGGCACCGCACAAATCACCAACTGCTATGTTGGCGGCAACATCAAAATGCACACAACAAAAAGCGGCAATCTCATGCTTTCTGGATTATGCGGCTTGGTGACGGGAAATAATGACATAAAGATATCCAACAGCTATCTCAAGGGCTCACTCAGCGTCGAATCGGAGAATAAAGATGAGAACAGCAATATCACATACAGCGGACTCGTGGACTACAATCAAATCTCTGACGCAAACCTGATTGCCGACCACTGCTATGCCTCATTCACGACAAATACAGACGAACGACATACTGTAACTACAGAATTCACCAACCTAAAAAATGCCAAGCTTACAAATAGCTACTGGGTATGCCCTAACTCGACAAAAGACGAATACTCTCTTGACAGCGACAATTACCTTCGCACGAAGTTCACTGACGACGACAACTGGATTGTAGAAAAGGCTGCCTTACGCCCTGTGCTCAAAAATACACACATATACTCGATAACGAACGCGGACGGCAAAGAGCTCTACGTAGATGCCATTCCCGAGGGCTACGTAGGCAACAATATCTACAACCTCGACCTCTCAGACGCTTCCAACAAGGGATTCAGCGAAGATCTTCTGATGTGGTCATTGCCAAACATGGCAATATACGACCCTGAGACAAGCACCGACTACATCCTTAACTGCAAGCTGAACCCGACGAGCGACTTTACCTACAAGCCCCACGACAGCGCTGCATCAAAGGGAATGATGCGCTATCCGCTCACAATATCGAATAGTGGCTACAGCATGCTCTGCCTGCCGTGCACCATACACAAGGGCGACCTGCCGGAAGGCAGCAAGCTGATGGTTTGCAGCTCGTTTACTACAGACTCGGAAAGCGAGACCAACTACAGCAACATAGTTGAGTGTGACTCCATCCCAGCAGGCCTGCCGTTCATCGCTTACGTGCCAGGAACAGTCGGCACCACAATCGACGTTGTGCTGCGCGGCAACATCGTCAAAGAGCCTGTATATAAGGTAGACGACTTCAAGAACTTCGATTCGTACATGGCAGGCACCTTCAGTAATGGCCACAAAGCCTACTTTTGCCAAAGCATTGAAAACTCCAACGGCAAACTCGTGGCAAAATACACGAAGTCGGCGGATATGACTCCATTCAGCGGATACATAAATCTTAACGGTGACCAGGAGTATTATAAAGATGTGGTTCTCAACAACTACCTGCTGCTCAACGAGAATGACAACAGAATTGGGGATTTGATCAAGGAGAACGCAGACTCTGAGGAGGATAATATCAAGTTCAAGCGCACGCTCAAGCAAGACCAGTGGAACACCATCTGCCTGCCGTTCGACATGTCTGACGAACAGGTGAAGAATGTGTTCGGAGACGGCACCAAGATTGAGAAGCTTTCCAGCGTTGGCTACGCCGACGGCACATGCACCATGCAGTTCGCAGCCGAAAACGGCATCGAGGCTGGCGTGGCTTACCTTATTAAGCCGAGCAAGATAGCCGACAATGGCGTGTACTCCATCGACAACATTAAGTTGATCAATGAAGACCCGGAGAAAGACCCGAAAACCGTGACCATGGACGGCGAGACATTCGACCTTGGACTCTACGGCTCTTACGAAAAGCAGATTCTTGCCGGAGGCGACAACCCATTCGGCAGTGTATTCGGCAACGTGTACTTCATCCAGCAGGACAAAATCTACAAGGTGGCTGACGGCCAGACCGTCACACAGAAAGGCTTCCGCTGCTACATCCAGGCTTCGTCTGCCAAGGCTACACAGGCCCTGCAGAGCGCCCGCATGATCCACAGCGACGGCACAACCACCGGCCTGCAGCTCATCGAGGTTGGCACCAACGCCGACGGACGCATCTACAGCATCCAGGGCATGGAGGTGAACAATCCGACACAGCAAGGCGTCTACATCAAGAACGGACGCAAGTATGTGAAGAAATAAGCCTCGCGACACAAGGCTTGTTATAAACCTGAAATATGCAATAAGGGGGATGCGCCAAAACCCAGTTATAGGGTTTTGGCACATCCCCCTTACCGTATCCAGACATGGCACTTTTCAGACCAGTTGTTTTGGTGTTGTCACCGAATTGCTTTTCACAACCCACTCTCCATCACTTTTTCGTCCCTTATGTTCCAATATTCCTATTTCTTTAAGGCTTTTGACAATTTTGTAAACAGAAGTGCGTCCAATGCCTATCGTTTTTCCAATCTGTTCCATTGTCAACGATGGATTCGTCTTCACTGTCTGTATAACTTTTGATTGAAGTATAGCTTTGTTGTACTGTTGTAAGAGAGGTCCACCAAGTTCGCGAACTTTCGAAGGTACACTCCGTTTAAAGTCCAATAAGTGCCTTTTGATTTGAATGGATTGTTTGAATAAAATTCATAACGTACGATATTGGTATAAATTTCGAGTTAACATATGTATTTACAAAAATGCGAAAGCTTCAGGAGGCATTGTCCCAAAATTGCGCTACCCTTGCGAAAAATTTCGTAACGAAAAAGACGCACCATCCTAAAACTATCCGGAATCAAGAAGTTTTAGGACGGTTTATCCTAAAACTTTCGCAAATCAGCAAGTTTTAGGACGATTTGTCCTAAAAAATCCGTATCTTCGCGGATATAAAACAAAAACAATGCGACATGAAGCGGATAGAAAGAACGACATAC
>JBNMLZ010000014.1:0-37532 GCA_050875085.1 Prevotella sp.
GGCAGAGGATTCTTCTCCACCTCGCGTCCGAGGAACTTCTCTATCTGCTTGAAGCTGTAAATCTCGTCTTCGGCAACGAATGTGATGGCAATGCCGTCGCGCTGCGCGCGTGCCGTGCGTCCGATGCGGTGAACATAGTCCTCCGGGTCGTGTGGCACGTCGAAGTTGATGACCATGGCAATGTCGTCGATATCGATGCCGCGCGCCACGATGTCGGTAGCCACGAGCACGTCAATCTGTCCCGACTTGAACTTGTAGAGAATGTCGTCGCGCTCGGCCTGCTCCAGGTCGGAGTGCATCTCGCCGGAGTTTATCTTCATCTGTTGCAGTGTGCGGTTTATCGCCTTCACCTTCTGCTTCTTGCCTGAGAAGATGATAACGCGGTTGAGGTCGCCCTTGCGGAACAAGTCCTTGATGATGCCAATCTTCTGTGTCTCGTAGCACACGTAGGCACTCTGCTTGATTTTCTCGGCAGGCTTGCTCACTGCGATTTTCACCTCGACGGGGTTCTTGAGCAGAGTCTTGGCAAGTTCCTCAATCTTCGGCGGCATAGTGGCAGAGAACATGATGGTCTGGCATGTAGGCGGAAGCTTGCTTGCAATCATCTTGATGTCCTCAGAGAAGCCCATGTCGAGCATACGGTCGGCTTCGTCGAGCACGAAGAACGACACCTTGCTCAAGTCGGCAGAGCCGAGCGAGATATGGCTGATGAGACGTCCCGGAGTGGCAATCACCACGTCGGCGCCCATCTGGAAGCTCTTCAGCTCCTGGTCGTATCGGTTGCCGTCGTTGCCGCCATACACAGCCACGCTGCTCACTCCCGACAGATAGTAGCTGAAGCCCTGCATCTGTTGGTCAATCTGCTGTGCCAGTTCGCGTGTAGGGCTCATGATAACGCAGTTGATTGCATTGTCGGGGTACTTGCCCTCGTCGAGTTTTGAGAGTATAGGAAGCAGGTAGGCGGCAGTCTTGCCGGTGCCGGTTTGCGCTACGCCGAGAAGATCGCGGCCTTCGAGTATGGGTGGAATACATTTTTCCTGTATAGGCGTGCATTTTTCAAAGCGCATGTCATAGAGTGCGTCGAGCACGTTATCGCTGAGTTGTGTTTCGTCGAAATACATAAATCGAGTTTTGAATTTTGAGTTTTGATTTTTTTTAATACCGAATTGGCGCAAGAGCGTCAATTCGGTGCTTTTCTGTAGCAGAAGTAAGCCACTACAGCAAATACTATGTTCGGAATCCATGCCGCGAGCATGGGAGGGGTGTTGGCGTTGATGGCAAACGTCGACGACACGGTCTGCAGCATGATGTAGCCGAAGCTCAGTGCCAGGCCGATGCCGAGATACATTCCCATGCCGCCCTTGCGCTTGCGCGACGACAGCGACAAACCGATGGTTGTCAGGATGAACGAGGCGAACGACGAGGCGATGCGCTTGTGGTATTCCACTTGGTACTGCACCACGTTGCTGCTGCCGCGGTTTATCTGCTTGGAGATATACTCTTTCAGTTCGGGGTTGGTGAACGTCTCCTGCTGTCCCTTGGAATACACAAGGTCGGTAGGCTCCATCTGTATCACCGTGTCGCGTTTCTCTCCCGACGTGATGTGCTCCTTCAGTCCGCGCAGTTCGCGTATTTTCCAACTGCTTATCGTCCAGTGGTACTTTGACTCGCTGATGGTGTCGTATTGCGCTTCCATGGCAGTCATGTGGCTGACGAGCTTCTTGTTCTCAAACTTGTCGAGCGAGAATCCGTAGCCCTTCTTCATGTCGTTGTCGTAGTGCTGTATGTAGGCAATCACGCCACGGTCCACCTGCAGCATCACGTTGTCGGCGCTGGTGTTCTTCTTCTTGTTCTTGTACATCGACTCGAAGTTCTGCCTCACCACCGTGCCGTGGGGTATGATGTAGGCGCTCAGGAAGAACGAGAGGGCAGAGATGAGCACACATGAAATCATGTAAGGCCTCATGAGCCGCTTGAACGACACTCCGGCGGCGAGCATCGAGATAATCTCCGAGTTTGCCGCCAGCTTCGACGTGAAGAATATCACGGCGATGAATACGAACAGCGGACTGAACAGGTTGGCGAAGTAGGGCACGAAGTTGGCGTAGTAGTCGAAGACGATTGCCTTGAGCGGTGCGTGGTACTGCGTAAACTTGGCCAGGTTCTCGTTCACGTCGAAGACGATGGAAATCGAGATGATG
Source organism: Prevotella sp. (assembly GCA_050875085.1). Taxonomy (GTDB): domain Bacteria; phylum Bacteroidota; class Bacteroidia; order Bacteroidales; family Bacteroidaceae; genus Prevotella. The sequence goes on from JBNMLZ010000014.1 coordinate 2,202, forward strand.
AGCGCGATGGAGTAGATGTAGGTGCCGATGAACTTGCGTATGATGTACCAGTCAAGCACCTTGATGTAGTGCAGCGGGTTGATGACGTTGAGGAAGCGCAGGAATCTGAGCTTGCGGCAAGTCCACGCTGCAGCCCGCCGCAGCCAAGCGGTGTGGGTGTGCCACCAGCGCGTCAGGTGCAGCAGGTGGCGCAGTCGCCTTATGTTCTTTCTTTTCATCTTTATATTCTCCTTCCGAGATTGTCGATGACACTGCGTTTCCACTGCACGAAGTCGCCCTGCTCGATGTGCGTGCGTGCGTCGGTGACGAGGCGCAGGTAGAATGCCAGGTTATGGATGCTCGCAATCTGCATGGCAAGCAGCTCCTGAGCCTTGAAGAGGTGGTGCAGGTAAGCCTTCGAGTGTATGCGGTCGATGTCACATCCGTCGGGGTCGATGGGCGAGAAGTCGTCCTCCCACTTCTTGTTGCGCATGTTCATCGTGCCGTTGTAGGTGAAGAGCGTTGCGTTGCGTCCGTTGCGGGTAGGCATCACGCAGTCGAACATGTCTACACCGCGCTCTATTGCCTCCAGTATGTTCTGCGGCGTGCCCACACCCATGAGGTAGCGCGGACGGTCCTTGGGCAGGATCTCGTTCACCACCTCAATCATCTCATACATCACCTCGGTAGGCTCGCCCACGGCAAGTCCGCCGATGGCGTTGCCGTCGGCACCCTTGTCAGCCACGTGCTTGGCGGCGTCCTGGCGCAGGTCCTTGTACTTGCATCCCTGCACGATGGGGAAGAGGCTCTGCTTGTAGCCGTAGAGAGGCTCTTTCTCGTTGAAGCGTTTTACGCAGCGGTCGAGCCAGCGTTGTGTTAGCTTCAGGCTCTTCTTGGCATACTCATAGTCGCTCTCGCCCGGCGGGCACTCGTCAAACGCCATCATGATGTCGGCGCCGATGATGCGCTCCGTGTCCATCACGTTCTCGGGTGTGAAGAAGTGCTTGGAGCCGTCGATGTGTGAGCGGAACTCGCATCCCTCCTCCTTCAGCTTGCGGATGCCGGTGAGCGAGAACACCTGGAAGCCGCCCGAGTCGGTGAGTATCGGTCGGTCCCATGTGTTGAACTTGTGCAGTCCGCCAGCCTTGCGCAGGATGTCGAGACCCGGTCGGAGATACAGATGATAGGTGTTGCCAAGTATAATCTGTGCCTTCACCTGGTCGCGCAGTTCCTGGAAGTGCACGCCCTTTACGGAGCCAACCGTGCCTACGGGCATGAAGATAGGTGTCTTTATCTGTCCGTGGTCGGTGGTGATTATGCCGGTGCGAGCGTCGCTGCACGGGTCGGTATGTTGCAGTTCAAATGTCATTTCTTTTCTTCTTCTATTTTAAAACTAATGGGGTTGTCGACAATCTCGTCGGTGAGCGCGAACTTCCACACGTCCTGCACGTTCTCCACGTAGTGGAACTCTACGCCCTTGCGGTAGATTTCCGGAATCTCGTCGATGTCCTTGCGGTTGTCCTGGCACATCACGATGTCGGTGATTCCGGCGCGCTTGGCGGCAAGAATCTTCTCCTTGATGCCGCCCACGGGCAGCACCTTGCCGCGCAGCGTAATCTCGCCCGTCATGGCGGTGTTCTTGCGCACCTTGCGCTGTGTCAGTGCCGAGGCTATTGACGTGGCGATGGTGATTCCTGCAGACGGGCCGTCCTTCGGCGTCGCGCCCTCTGGCACGTGGATGTGGATGTTCCAGTTGTCGAAGATGCGGTAGTCAACGCCGAGCGTGTCGATGTGTGCCTTCACGTATTCGAGGGCTATCACGGCCGACTCCTTCATCACGTCGCCAAGGTTTCCTGTAAGCGTCAGCTTGCCAGCCTTGCCCTTGCTGAGCGACGTCTCGATGAACAGAATCTCGCCGCCCACGCTTGTCCATGCCAGTCCGGTCACCACGCCGGCGTAGTCGTTGCCCTGGTAGATGTCGCGGTAGAATGGCGGCTTGCCGAGCAAGTCCTCAATCTCGTTTGGCGTGATCTTCTCGTAGGGCAGTGCGTCGTTGAGCGCCTTCTGGTAGGCGAGCTTGCGCAGCGCCTTGTTAATCTGCTTCTCCAGTTGGCGCACGCCGCTCTCGCGGGTGTACTGCTCCACAATCTTCTCTATCGCAGCCTTGTTGAACGACGGTTTCACTTCGTCGTCGCTGAGACCGCAGTTGTCAATCTCGCGCGGTATGAGGTGGCGCTTGGCAATCTCAATCTTCTCCTCGGTGATGTAGCCGCTCACCTCAATCAGCTCCATGCGGTCGAGCAGTGGGCGTGGAATTGTGCTCAGGTCGTTGGCGGTGGCTATGAACAGCACCTTTGAGAGGTCGAAGTCCACGTCGAGGTAGTTGTCGTGGAATGCCGTGTTTTGCTCAGGGTCGAGCACTTCGAGTAGAGCCGACGACGGGTCGCCGTTGACGGTGTTCTGTGTCACCTTGTCAATCTCGTCGAGTATGAACACGGGGTTGGCAGAGCCTGCCTTCTGTATGTTCTTGATTATGCGTCCTGGCATTGCGCCGACGTAGGTGCGGCGGTGTCCGCGTATCTCGCTCTCGTCGTGCAGTCCGCCGAGCGACATGCGCACATACTTGCGCTTCATGGCAGATGCGATGCTCTTGCCCAGTGATGTCTTGCCCACTCCCGGAGGACCGTATAGGCAGATGATTGGCGACTTCAGGTCGCCGCGCAGCTTCAGCACAGCCATGTATTCGAGTATGCGCTCCTTCACCTTCTCCATTCCGTAGTGGTCGTGGTTGAGTATGCGCTGCGCGCGCTTGAGGTCGAGGTTGTCCTTGGTGTATTCGCCCCACGGCAGGGCGATCATCGTCTGCAGGTAGTTGAACTGGATGCTGTACTCAGGGCTCTGCGGGTTGAACATGTCGAGCTTGTCGAGCTCCTTCTTGAACACCTTTGCGATGTCCTCCGGCCAGTTCTTCTTCTTCTTGGCCTTTTCCTCCAGTTCCTTGCGCTCGGGCGATCCGTCGCCGTTGCCCAGTTCCTCCTTGATGTTCTTTATCTGCTGTTGCAGGAAGTATTCACGCTGTTGCTCGTCAAGGTCCTCTCGTGTCTTCGAGCGGATGTTCTGCTTCAGCTCGAGCAGCTGCATCTCCTTGTGGAGCACGCGCAACGTGCCTATCACGCGGTCCTTGATGCTGTCGGCTGCGAGCAGCTCGCCCTTGTCGGCAATCTCAAACGGCAGGTTGGTGCACACGAAGTCCACGGCAATCACGTCGTTGGAGATGTTGTTGAGCGCAAACTGCGACTCGTCGGGCAGTTCATCGTTCTGGCGTATGTAGTTGAGTGTGGTGGCGCGCAGGTCCTCCATGGCAGTCTTGAACTCGGTGTCGTCGGTGGCGGGCATTCCTTCCATAGCCGGTCTCACCTCGCCGAGCAGGTATGGCACCGTGCGCGTGACGCCAACCAGCTGGCATCTGCCGAGCGCCTGGATGATGGCTGTGATGTTGTGGCCCGGTCCGGGCATCTCAAGCACCTTCACCAGCTTGGCATACACGCCATACTGGAACAGGTCGTTCTCGGCAGGTTTCTCAACCTCCTGGTCTTTCTGGCAAAACACGGCAAAGACGGCATCCTTCGTCTTGCGTATGTTCTTGAGCAAGTTGAAGCTCTGCTTCCTGCCGATGATGATAGGGGCTATCACGCCCGGGAACATTACCATGTTGCGTGTGGCAAGAATAGGCAGTTCGCCTTCAATGTTCACATTGAACAGATTCGTCACGTCGCCGTCGTAGTCGGCAATCATTTGTATGGATGTATTGGATCTCTTGTTCATATAAAATAAATAATGTGCAAATGTGCACACGTACATTATATAGCTATATCTGTGCAAAGGTACTTATTTTTTTTCATATAGGGTACAAATATTGTGGCGGTTTTTTTGTAGTGTCTCCAATTTGCACTACCTTTGCATCAACATCGATTAAAAAACTAATTTGTTATGGTTAAAATCACATTTCCTGATGGCTCAGTTCGTGAGTACGAACAGGGCGTAACAGGGTTACAAATCGCCGAGAGCATTTCGCCGGCTCTCGCTCGCAACGTTGTATCTTGCGGTGTAAATGGCGAAACAGTAGAGCTTAACCGTCCTATCAACGAGGACGCAACAATCGCCCTCTACAAGTTTGAGGACGAGGAAGGAAAACACACATTCTGGCACACATCTGCCCACCTCCTTGCCGAGGCACTCAAGGAGCTGTATCCTGGCATACAGTTCGGTTTCGGTCCTGCCGTGGAGAACGGATTCTTCTACGACGTAATGCCTAAGGAGGGCGACGTAATCTCCGAGAACGACTTCCCGAAGATTGAGGCAAAGATGAAGGAACTCGCCAAGAAGAACGAACCGGTGGTTCGCCGCGAGGTGCCGAAGGCCGAGGCTCTTGCCGAATTCAAGGCCGACGGACAGACATACAAGTGCGAGCACATCGAGGAAGACCTCGAAGACGGCACTATCACTACATACACCCAGGGCAACTTCACCGACCTCTGCCGCGGCCCGCACCTCATGAGCACCGGCGCAATCAAGGCAGTGAAGATTACGAGTGTGGCTGGTGCCTTCTGGCGTGGCGACGCGAAGCGCGACCAGATGACACGTATCTACGGCATCTCGTTCCCGAAGAAGTCGATGCTCGACGAGTATCTCCAGATGCTCGAGGAGGCAAAGAAGCGCGACCACCGCAAGATTGGCAAGGAGATGGAGCTCTTCATGTTCTCAGAGCGTGTTGGCAAGGGTCTGCCTATCTGGCTCCCGAAGGGCACACAGCTCCGCCTGCGCCTGCAGGATCTTCTGCGCAAGCTCCTCAAGCCGTACAACTATCAGGAGGTAATCACTCCGGGTATCGGCGGCAAGAGCCTCTACGTGACATCAGGCCACTACGCCCACTACGGCAAGGACGCCTTCCAGCCTATCCACACACCTGAGGAGGACGAGGAGTATATGCTCAAGCCAATGAACTGCCCTCACCACTGCGAGGTGTACGCCCGCAAGCCGCGCTCTTACAAGGATCTGCCTCTGCGCATCGCCGAGTTCGGAACCGTGTTCCGCTACGAGAAGAGCGGCGAGCTGCACGGACTGACACGTGTGCGCACGTTCACACAGGACGATGCCCACATCTTCGTGCGTCCTGACCAGGTGAAGAAGGAGTTTGAGTCGATCATCGACATCATCCTCAAGGTGTTCAACATCTTCGGCTTCAACAACTACGAGGCTCAGATTTCTCTCCACGACCCGAAGGACACCGAGAAGTACATCGGCAGCAAGGAGATTTGGGACGAGTCGGAGAACGCCATCCGCGAGGCTTGCCGCGAGAAGGGTCTTGAGGCCCGCGAGGAAGTGGGCGAGGCTGCATTCTACGGTCCGAAGCTCGACTTCATGGTGAAGGACGCCATCGGCCGCCGTTGGCAGCTCGGCACTATCCAGGTGGACTACAACCTGCCGGCACGCTTCAAGCTGGAGTACACAGCCGAGGACAACTCGAAGAAGACTCCGGTGATGATTCACCGCGCACCGTTCGGCTCACTGGAGCGCTTCACCGCCGTGCTCATCGAGCACACCGCAGGTCACTTCCCATTGTGGCTCATCCCTGACCAGGTGGCTATCCTGCCTATCTCTGAGAAGTACAACGACTATGCCCGTGAGGTGAAGGCTTACTTCGACAAGCAGGGCGTGCGCGCCGTGGTTGACGACCGCAACGAGAAGATTGGCCGCAAGATTCGCGACAACGAGCTCAAGCGTGTGCCTTACATGGTTGTCGTTGGCGAGAAGGAAGCAGCCGAGGGCCTTGTGTCAATGCGTAAGCAGGGTGGTGGCGAGCAGGCTACCATGACCAAGGAGGAGTTTGCAAAGCGCATCAACGATGAGGTGGCTGAGCAACTGAAGGCTGCTGAGGAATAAAAATCAACTACACATAAATAAAATTGTCTTGGCGAATGTTTGTATAAAAGCAAACATTCGCCAAGACTTTTTTTATGCAATTGTTACGGGACCTTTGTAATGGCGTTACGGGACTTTTGTAATGCGGTTACAAAATAATTGTAGTCCGCTTACAAGGCAATGGTAATCGGATTACAAAATAAGCGTAGCGAAACGCTACGCTTCATAATGGCTTTTATTTCTTTTTCCTGCACTCCGGACACACACCCTTCACCACAAACGACACGGAACTTGGCTTGAAACCATCGGGCAAACTGATGTCGGGAATGGGGGTGTCCTCAATGCAGAACGAGCGCTGGCAACGCTCACAGTAGAAATGAATATGGTTCTCGTCGTGGGTGCATCGGCCAGCGTGCTCACACAGCTCATAGTTGATAAGTCCGCGCCCGTCCTCGAAGGAGTGCACCACGTCATGTTCAAGAAACAGCGATAGCACGCGGAATATGCTCGACTTGTCCATCGACAGCAGTCTCGACTCCAGGGCCTTCAGGCTCATCGGCTGGTGGATGTCGTGCAGCGTGCGGTACACGATGATGCGGTTGGCGGTGGGCTTCACGCCCTTGCGCCCGAGCAGGTCTATCACTTCTTGTGTGTCCATATTCTTATATGTGGTCTTAATGTCGTTTGTCCGATTTTTCTGTAAAGTTACAATTTTTTAGGGGAAAAGTCAAGAAAAACATGTTTTTTAACAGAATAGTATCAGAAAGTGGCAAAAAAAGTATTGAAAAATTTTGCAGGAATGTAAATAGTTGCTAAATTTGCCACCGCATTGCAAAAGTTCGTTTCGTCAAGCAGTTACGTTACAACTGGAATATGCGTGCAATCTATTGGAAAAAAGGAAAACAATCTGAAGATAAATATTTGCTGACTAACCCATCAACCTAAACAAAACAAAAGGCAATATCTTGAAAAATGTTTTACCTCGATACCAAGGACACAACCTGAAAAAAAACTGCAAGGAAATTACTAACTAAAACAAAAATCTATGGAAAATGTAAAAAGACCATTGTTTCCTATGATTACGAAATCAATGGTGCTCCCGTTTGCTGTAGGTATGTTGATGTGCCCGACTGGCGCATTCGCAACTAAAGTGCAGACAAACATCGTCAATACTGCAACCCAGGGTCAGCAGAAGACTCAGGTTACGGGTACTGTGGTCGATTCCAATGGCGAACCGCTCATCGGTGTAAGTGTTGTCCAGAAAGGCAACAAGGGCAACGGCGCAGTTACCGACATTGACGGAAAATTCACTCTCAATGTACCATCAAACGCTACTCTTACCGTCTCTTACGTAGGCTACAAGCAGCAGGAAATTGCTGTAGGTGGCAAGCACACACTCAACATCACTCTTTCTGAAGATGCCGAAATGCTCAACGACGTTGTCGTTATCGGTTACGGTACAGTGAAGAAAGCCGACTTGGCTGGATCTGTTGCCGTGATGGACAACAAGTCGTTCAAGGATCAGCCGGTAGCCCGTGTCGAGGACGCCCTTAACGGACGTATGTCGGGTGTACAGGTAATGTCGTCAGGCGTGCCGGGCGGATCTATGAAGATTCGTGTTCGTGGTGCAAGTTCTGTAAATAAGTCAAATGACCCGCTATATGTTGTCGACGGTATTGTTCGCCAGACAGGTCTTGAGGGTATCAACCCTGAGGACATCCAGAGCATTCAGGTTTTGAAGGATGCTTCTTCAACAGCCATCTACGGTTCACGTGGTGCCAACGGTGTTGTTATGGTGCAGACCAAGATGGGTAAGGCAGGTGCCACACAGGTGACATTTGATGCCAACGTTGGCTTCTCAAATGCCTACAATGTGCCTGAGGCTATGGGTACAAAGCAGTATGCACAGGCTTTGATTGACTATAAGGGTGCCGACTCAAAGGCTCTTTCTGGTTATCTTGACGGTTCCAACCCTGGCATCGACTGGATGGACCAGTTGCTTCACACAGGTGTCACACAGAACTATAAGGTGGCTATCTCGAAGGGTAACGAGAGCACGCAGACATATTTCTCAGCCAACTATATGGACCAGACGGGTGTTATCCGCGACACAAAGTCAAAGCGTTACGCCGTCAAGTTCAACATTCATAACAAGCTCTTCTCTTGGCTTGAACTCACGGCCGACGCCAACCTCTCACGTACAGAGAACAGCGGAGCTGCCGGATTCGGTCAGAACCAGTCAAACCCGATTTGGGTGGGCTTGAACTATTCGCCGACAATGGAGATGTACACCGATGCCGGTGACTACGCCAAGGATCCGTACAACAACATCCAGGCCAACCCTTACGGCATGATTCATCAGAATACGAGCGACCGCAACCGTACGATGGTGACAGGTCACGTCGACTTGAAGTTCAACATCGCCAAGGGCTTGACATTCACCACGACTAATGGTATCGACTTCAACGACTATAAGTGGTACAACCTCTCTTCTAAGAAGGTGTATGGCTCTACCAACATGGGCAACAACAACGCCCAGGTGATGGCTCTCCAGTCAACCAACAACCTTACCTATGCAGGCAAGTGGGGCGACCACAGCCTCGTTGCAACAGGTGTATGGGAGGCAACAAGCAACGACACACGCTCAATGGGCATCTCGGGCAACAACCTCGGACAGGAGTCGCTTGGCTACTGGAACGTGAAGAATGCCGCATCGCGTGAGGCAAGCAACGGCTACAGCAAGTGGACAATGCTCTCAGGCGTGGCACGTGTAATGTACAACTATGCTGACCGCTATATGTTGACAGGTACGTTCCGTGCTGATGGTTCAAGCCGCTTCACCAACAAGAAGTGGGGCTACTTCCCGTCAGTGGCTGCTGCATGGACTGTGTCTAACGAGAAATTCTGGGAGCCAGTGGCTAATGCCATCGATTATTTGAAGATTCGCGCAAGCTACGGTATCATCGGTAACCAGGACATCTCTCCGTACTCTACACTCGCAACACTCTCTTCAACATCGTTCAACTACGGTACAAACACCAACTATACAGGCTATTGGGCTGGCGGTATCGCAACTCCTGACCTTACATGGGAGAAGGTACACCAGTTTGACCTTGGCTTCGACCTCGGTTTCCTCCACAACCGCCTGAGTCTCGGTGTTGACCTCTTCTGGAAGAAGACAACCGATGCATTGCTCCGTCAGACAACAGCCAACTATCTTGGTGGCGTTGGTTACTGGACAAATGCCGGTGAGGTGAGCAACAAGGGTGTTGACGTTACACTCACAGCGCAGATTCTCCAGACCAACAACCTGCAGTGGACATCAACCATCAATGCAAGCTACCTGAAGAATGAGGTTACAAAGCTTACGGCACAGAATCCGCGTCTCTACGGTTCAAGTCCGTCACCTGGTACTGTAGACCCATGTACCATCATCACCGAGGGTGAGGCCATCGGTACATTCTACGGCTTCAAGTGGGCAGGATTGCAGCAGAACGCCAACGGCGAGTGGATTGACACATACTATACAGCCGATGGTGGCACTACAGCCACACCTAACGCCGATACCGACCGCTTCGTGCTTGGCAAGTCTAACCCGAGCGTGACCCTCGGATGGAACAACACCGTGTCATACAAGAACTGGGAGTTCAACATGTTCTGCAACGCAGCCTTCGGTGCAAAGCGCCTGAACCTCGTGCGCTACGCCATGAACTCGGCAGTTGGTGCCTCGATGTTCGTAACCGACAAGGACTACTTCGCAAACGTTGGCAAGACAATGCCTACACTCGGTGCCGAGAACAAGACTTACGGCAACTCCGACAAGTGGCTTGAGAACGCCAACTACTTCCGTTGCGAGAACATCAGCGTGGCTTACACATTCCCGCGCTCAATGACCAAGTTCGCCGACGTGCGTCTGTCATTCTCTGCACAGAACCTCTTCACCATCACAAGCTACAAGGGTATGGACCCGGCAGGTGCCTCATTCTCAGAGAACAGCGTCGACAACGACAATGGTCTTGACATGGGTGCCTATCCTAACCCACGCACCTTCACATTCGGTGTGCGCTTGAACTTCTAACCTCTTATCTATTAACTATCTAAACAACGAAACAGTATGAATACTAAGATATTATTCAGTTGTCTGTTTGCCGCATCGGTGCTCACAACGACAACGTCTTGTAGCGACTTCCTCGACGAGGATCCGAAGGGACAGATGGCGCAGGACAACTTCTTCACTTGCCAGGCTGACCTCGATGCGAGCTTGAACACTCTCTATGAGAAACTTAACCAGACACAGTCGTGGACCAACCCGATGTACCCACAGTGGCAGGGCGATGACATGACAGCCAACCCTGGTTCAAACAAGCAGGCTGTTGCCGCTCTCGACGGCTTCAGCTCTGACGGCTCAAACAAGGGTGTGACAGGTGCCTGGGATCAGCACTACGCTCTCATCAAGGCTGCCAACTTCATCCTTGAGGGTGCTTCAAAGACACCTGTATCACAGGACGAGATAAATATAGCTCTCGGCAACGCCCACTACTGGCGTGCCTACGCTTACTTCTATCTTGTACGCGTGTTTGGTCCGCTGCCGCTCATCACTTCCAACGACCTTTCTCTCTCAGAGATTTCACCGTCAAGTGTAGAGGATGTATACAAGCTTATTGTTGACGACCTCACGGCAGCTGAGCAGATGTTGCCAACATCTTACTCTACCGCTCCACGCAACCACGATGGCGTTGACGCATGGGTGACAAAGCAGGCTACTCAGGCCACACTCTCTGCCGTTTATATGGCAATGGCTGGATATCCACTCAACAAGGGTACGGAGTACTATCGTCTCGCAGCCGAAATGGCTAAGCAGGTGATTGACAACAACAATACTTATGGCTTCTATCTTGACGACACATGGAGCCATGTCTACTCAATTGCCCACAACTACAACAAGGAGACACTTGTCGGCATCGACAACAACTGGCGCACTGGTTCTTGGGACCACGACTCCGAGCTTACATCATGCAACCGCTTCGAAGGTCTCGGCGATGGTGGCTGGGGTGACTCATGGGGTGAGATTGCTTTCTGGAAGCGCTTCCCTGCAGGTCCTCGCAAGGATGCCATCTATGCTCCTAAGGTGACATTCCAGAAGGGTACAAAGATCACACGTGTCTGCGACTGGTGGGAGACTGCTGCCGAGGACATTTGGGAAGACATCGACATCAGCAGCAAGCCTGGCACTGAAGACTACACCAAGGAAATCAATGGTCTTGACGAGAAGGTGAAGAACGAGCCAAGTAAGTACCGCAAGGTGAGCGATGGCAAGTACCAGCAGCTAACATTCAAGAAGGGCGACCGCTATGTTGCCGCTTTCCACCCGATGTTCTCTGTATACACAACCAACTGTGATCCCAACAACTCCAACATCGAGCTTGCACAGCCTTACAACTATTTGGAGCCTAATTACACCAACATGACCGACGGACGTCGCCACCGCCTCATCCGTTACTCAGAAGTGTTGTTGTGGTATGCCGAGAGTGCAGCTCGCTCTGGTGGCAACCTCTCAAAGGCAAAGGATTGCTTGAAGAAGGTGCGCCAGCGTGCCGTTACCGATTGGCAGAATGTCACACTCTCCGACGGAACCACAGTGTCTATCGACGCTATGACAGCAGACCAGCTTGCCGAGGCTTGCTACATCGAGCACGGATGGGAGGTTGCAGGACAGTGGACTGAGATGGTTACACGCCGCGCTGACGAGCTTCGCATGAATGAGTTGAAGAAAAACTTCGACTACCGTGTAGCCAACAAGCCTCTTGTTGTTGCCAAGGACGCAAATGGCAATGACATCACTGCAACTGAAAGCGTGTCAGTGGTTAACTCAACATGGAGTGGTGACAACACAATCTACTGCCCGTATCCTACAACAGAGGTTGAGAAGAACCCGAACTTGCACAGATAAACAGCACATATAGTAATTCATATTTGAAACTATAGGCAACATCCAATATTCACGGGGATGTGTCAAAACGCGATAATGCTCCTCATGGGGCGCATTGTTCACCGTTTTGCCACATCCCCGTTTTTTGCATCTTCACTTTATGTTAAATCCACCTATTTCTTTGGCAACCTCAGATGTTTGTATTAATTTTACAGAATAATCAGAAACTCAACAGCTATGGCAAGAAAATTATACCCTATAGGAATACAGACATTTGAGGAAATCCGCAGGTTGGACAACCTCTATGTAGACAAGACGGGATATGTCTACCACATGACACATACCGACGGCAAGTATTTCTTCTTGAGCCGTCCGCGTCGTTTCGGCAAGTCATTGCTTGTTTCCACATTACGAAGCTATTTCGAGGGCAGGAAGAATCTGTTTAAGGGACTTGCCATAGAGAAGTTGGAGAAGGACTGGACGGAATATCCAGTGATTCACTTCAGCTTGGCTGGTGGCAAGCACATGGAAAAAGACCAGTTGAAACGCTACCTGCTGTATATTTTGAGCGACAACGAGAGTCGTTTCGGCGTTGTCTGTGACTCGATAGACCCCAATGTTCGGCTTATCAACTTGATTAGAACCGTGTATCAGAAAACCGGCAAACAAGTGGTCGTGCTCATCGACGAATATGACGCTCCGCTGCTGGATGTGGCGCATTATAAGGACAGTCTTGACATTCTGCGCAACACGATGCGTAACTTCTATTCACCGTTGAAGGACTGTGAGCCGATGCTGCGCTTCGTGTTCCTGACGGGCATCACCAAGTTCTCACAACTCAGCATCTTCTGTGAACTGAACAACATCACTAACGTGAGCATGGATGAGCTTTATGCTGGCATCTGTGGTATAACAAAGGATGAAATGCTGAAGCATATGAGTGAGGATATAGACTGTCTTGCAAGTAAATTACAGTTGAGTCGAGAGGCTACCATTCAGAAGTTGACGGATAATTATGATGGCTATCATTTCTGCTGGCCATCACCCGATGTGTTCAATCCTTACAGCTTGCTCAACTGCTTTTCAGCACAGAAAATAAGAGCCTATTGGTTTGGCTCTGGCACGCCTACCTATCTTATCCACAAGATGAGGGAGTTTAATGTGCTGCCGTCACAATTGGGTAGGGTAAGGGCAACAGAGGCCTCCTTTGACGCGGCGACAGAAAGGATGACTTCGCTGACACCGCTGCTTTACCAAAGCGGCTATCTTACAATCAAGGATTATGACGAAGACCTGGATGTCTATACGCTCGACATTCCTAACAAGGAGATAAGGGTCGGACTGTATGACAGTCTGCTGCCGGGATATGTAGGCTCGGAAATTGACTCGGGAAGGGTTGTGATAGCTGACATATCCGCCTGTTTGAAAAACAAAAATATAGAGGAAGCCTTGCAACTTCTTGGCGATTTCATCGAGACCGTGCCTTATTGCGACAACACCAACTATGAGGGTCACTACCAGCAGATGTTCTATATCATCTTCGCATTGCTTACAAGCTACAACATCCAGGTGGAGCAGCACACCGCAAAGGGAAGAATTGACATCACCCTTGAAACTTCAGCCACCATATACGTGATGGAACTGAAGTTTAACAAGAGTGCGGAGGATGCCTTGGCACAGATAGAGTCAAGACGCTATGCCAACGCCTTCAAGATGAAGGACAAGGAGGTTGTTAAGGTGGGCATGAATCTCAGCATGAAGGATGATGTGAACACCTTGGAGTGGAAGATTGGTGGTTAGAATTTCCATTTCAACTGCAGATCCATGTCTGTTTGTATTGATTTGTTTATCTGTTGGTAAGCACTTGATATGTGGTCGCGGTCGAAATATTTTGTTGTTCCTATTTTGCAAATCAGAATTAGCTGTTTGCCGATATTGCCTCTTGCGAACAGTGTCGCTCTCATGCCCTCGCCGTAGAACATCGGGAAGGAGAATGTGTAGAGCGTGCTGCGCTCGTAGGCGTAAAGGCGTGAGTCGTAGTCGTGGGTACTGAATATGCCTATGCTGCCGGCAATGCTTATAGCGCCTTGCTGATAGCCGACGGTCTGCGTCAACATGCCGCCGAGACTGTGGTTGTCGTCGGTGATGCCGGGAAACACGATGTAGGCAGCGTCGGCTTGGGTTCGCAGTGTCCAGTGGCTGTTGGAGTAGGCGAGGGCAAGGCGTGCGCGATGCTCCGTCTTGTCGGTAAGCACGGTGTTCGCCATATCGTCGGTGTGGTTCTCCTGCTTCAGCCGCAGTCGGTAGCGCGCGTTAAGGGAGAGTCGTTGCGAGAGGTTGTAGCTGGCTTGTGTGAGGAAGTCCCATGAGTGGGATGAGCCTGTCGCCGTGTAGCGTGCCCATGGAAAATAGGCGTAGTCGGCATAGGCGAGCACCGACAGCTGCGCCATCGGCACCCATGCCATGCCGAGATACATGCCACTCTCGTTCTGTATGTTGCCGCCGTCACTGAACGACGAGCTGAAGAGCGAGTAGTAGCGGTAGGAGTAGAAGCGCTGAATGGCGGTGAGCGTGAGCGATGGGCTTGTTTTCAGCGATATAGTGTTGAGCGTGGCTATCGCTCCGTCATTGTTGATGGCGGTCTCGCCGTTGGCGGTGATGCGGTGGTTGATGAAGCCGTAGTCGATGCTGCCGTTGTAGAAGTGCTTGCCAGCGGGACTGTATCTGCGGAATATCTGCGACGTGTTGGGACTCAGTTCGCGGTTGAACGATGTCATGATGCCGTTCAACGCTGTGTGCCATCCGCCACTCCGCCAGCCTATAGAGGCACCAGTGGCGAGTTGTGAGGCGTTGTGCTTGCGCTGCATCTCGTTGACGGTGCGGTGGTAGCCAGTTTTGAGGATGGTCTTGATGGTGCCGTCGTCGTTTAGGGTGGCGTCAATCTTGCGGTAGGAGAAGAATGTTGTGAGGTTAAGGTGCTTGCCAAGCGCAAGCGTCATGGCTCCACCCTGAAGATAATAGGCTTCAGAGCGCGAGGAGTTGGGTGAAATATTGTTGGATGGCGCTGACATTACAAGTGATGATGTCTTGCCGAGGGTGAACCCGGTGTTCATCACCAGTCCCAGGCCCATGCGCAGCTTGTATTGTCCGAGGGCAAGAGCCTTCACCGGTCCAAGGCGCTGCACCATCAGATAGTAGGCATAGTGGTCGTAGCCCATGCCGTTGCCATGGGCGAAGAATGGCTCTCCGGCATCCTGTGTGCCGGTGATGCCCAACCGCACGTATTGACCATAGTTGAAGCGGTATCTCAACCAGTGCTTGTACTTGTAGCCGAGATAGCCGTTGCGGTCACCGGCACGGCTGTAGAAAGGCACTCTTGCCGCAGCCACCAGCTCATTCTTGCCGTACTTGGCGATTGAACTGAGCGATGGGAAGGATGCGTCGTCATGGTCGCCGCCGATAACCACAAAGTTGCGCAGCAGTTGCAGGCGTATGGGGTCGAGCGAACTTATCATCGACAGTTCGCCAAGGGAATGTAGCGGACGGCAGCGGTCGAGATAAGCCGTCAGCTCCTCTTGTTGGGCGGAGCTGAGGAAGGCAAGCTGCCGGATGTCGTCGTCGGTGGCGGTGTTGAGGTTGATGGGCGACGTCTCCAGTTCGCAAAGGCGGTCGTAGAGGTCTTCGAGGTTGTTGGTCTCGATGTCGTCGTAGTCGGCAAGTTGCTCAAACAACTGCTGCCAGGGGCGGACGGATGGTGTTGGCTGACGCGATGGTTGCGGCGGACGGGAGTCCGCCGTTCCGTGGTTCTGGGCAATGGCGGAGCATGGCAGGTACAGGGCAACCAGAATGGAAAGGATGTTGTGATTCAGCATGTTGTAGTATGGGGTTAATTACACAATTGCTACTTGCTTTTCTTTTTCTTTCTCCAGAAGAAGAGGTCGGAGAACTTCGTGAAGTCCTTCTTTACGATAACGCCCAAGCCCTGGGTGTTGAGGCTGTTTCGTGTGAAATAGCGGTCGTTGGTCTTGTTGTAGACGTTGATGGCAAGGTTGCCGTTAGGGAAGAGCAGGTATTTCAGGTCGAAGTCGCCGATGAAGCTCGTTGTGGCGTTGGCGTTGTCGCGGTAGCCGAACTGTCCGTTGAACAGCAGTCGGTTGTTGAGGAAGCTGCCCGACAGCAATCCCTCATATTCGGCATTGTTGAAGCCCTCCGTTCCGGTGGATATGTTGGCACCGAAGTTCCAGTTGCTGCTGTTAATCACATTGCTCAGCACGCTGTTTATCTGCTGGCTTATGGTGCCGCTGAGGAAACTCTGCATTGCGAGCGACGTCTGGCTGTACTGCGGAGTCTCGCCCGAGGCAGAGTTGTTGCTGTTTTGCGCCATGAAGCGTCCAACGGCAAGAAGGTAGAGCACCTGCTGGTTCTTCTCCTCCTCGGCGTTGAGCAGGGAGTAGACCATCTGCTTCACGTCGTTCGACATGGTAGGCATGTCGAGGTCGAAGTCCACCTTCGGTGCGTTGGGGTTGCCGGTGATGTTCATCAGGCAGTTCACGCGCACGTTGTTGTTGGTGAACGAGCGTCCGATGTTGAGGTCGGCAAGGCTCACGCTGTTGAGTATATACAGCGCCTTCAGGTTGAGCGCGGCATTGTAGGGGTCGCCGCCGAACGCTATTGTTCCACCCTTCTGGAACAGGAACTCCTTCTTGATGATGTTTTGTATGGTTAGCTTGTAGACACCGTGGTCAACTATATAGTTGCCGTAGATGTCGAACGAACCCTTGTTGAAGTAGGACGCGCGCAGAACACCGTCGCCGTTAAGCGTGATGTAGTCGCCAGTCTTCTCGTCCATGATGAGTTTCAGGGTGGCGTCGGGGTTGCAGTTGATGAGGAAGTTGAGGCGTATGTTGGTGCCGATGTCCACCATGTCGGCTTTCCTGCCGTCGTTATCCGTGTCGAGCGAGTCGCTGTCGGCAGGAGCGTGGCTCTTCCAGCTTATGAAGTCGCGTGCCCCGACAGATGTCTGGTCGGCAACGTTGTAGACGAGTATGCTGTTCTTCTCAGGCACGGCATCAATGTCTATCGTCACCTCACCGCTGCGCCCCTTGATGCCACAGTCGCCGGTTACGAATGCCGTGCCGTAGAACGAACTGCCGTCAAACGAATGGGTGTCGTAGGCAAGCAGGTTCTTGGCTTTCACCTTGAGGTCGTAAGACAGATTGGTGAGGTGCTCGTGGTAGACGCTGCCCGTCATGATGCCGATGTTGCCGTTGCGGTCGTACAGAGTGTCGCCCTGTAACTTAATCTCGTCGGGCACAAACGTCACCGAGTCGCCGCGCAGCCAGTAGGTGGTGTTGAGAGCCGTCATGTGCACAGAGCCGTTCACCTCAGCCTTGCCAACGAGATTGATGTTGCTGAGCGGTCCAACGACATTAATATTGCCGTTGATGTCGGCATTCACATTATCCATGAACGAGTCACAGAATCCCTCCATGAACTCAGCGCGTGTGCGGTGAGCGTCGATGGCAAGGTCGATGTAGTTGTGCTTTGGCGACACGTAGCCGTTGATGTTGGTGTGGCGGTTGTCCTCGTCGCGTGCTATGGCATTAATGTTGATGCGTCCCTCATCGTCGTCGTAACCAACTTTGGCGAACAGTGTGCCCATGTGTCCGGTCTCAAACATGAAGTCCTTCACCTGCAGGTCGGCAGCAAGCTTTGGCTTGCCGCTGAATGCTCCGGCTACGTAGGCCTCGCCCGATGCCATGCCGAAGAAGTCGACGGAGTGGAAGTTGACGAGGTTGAGAATATAGCTCACGTCGATATTGTTGAGCTTCACCGTCAACGAGTCGTCATGGCTTTTTGTGGCCATGCCGTCGATGGCAAGATACTGGTTGCCATGGTTGATTGAGAAGCCGTCGACATGCAGGCGGTTCTTGCTGTAGACGATGCTCGACGGCATGATGTGCCATGTGGAGTCGCCGACGGTTGCAAGCGATGGAAGCACATCGACATACGCCGTTGACACCCCGTTGTCGTCCTTGGCGAACACGGTGCTGGCATTGATGATGCCCTTCAGCGGATGGCGCTCGTTGTTGTGGAAGTTGAGCGAGGTCTTCAATCGGTTGTCGGCAGCTCCGGCGTTGAGGCATATCGACATGTACTTGCCCTTCTGCGCCAGTTTCTTTATGCGCACGTCAGCACTCAGCGTGTCGCCGGGCGATTCCACGTTGACAAACGCGTCGCGGAATGTGTTGCCGTTGTAGTCGAACGACGGCATGTCGCACCAGAGGTCGATTTTCTGGCGTTTGTCGTCAATCCTGCCGCTTATGTTCAGAGGCTTTTGTATCTCAAGAGGAATGTTGAGCAGTTGCTTCATCCACTCAGTGCTGTTTATTGACGCGTTGATGGTGAAGTCGTTGTAATCCTTTTGTGGCTTGTACGCCAGTCCGGGAATGGTGGGCAGTTTGCTTGCCACCATGTTCAGCACGCTTCGCACGATGGTGTTGTAGCTGAAGTGGCCGTTGATGTCGATATTACCGAAGTCGCTGATGAGATTAAGGTAGTGGTTGCCCTGCTCAAAGCCAGTCTTTATGGTCATGTTGCTGAGCGCGTAGTCCCGCTCAGGACCACGCATTGAAAAGTCGTGTATCTCTACTGTTCCGTCGGCATTGTTTATGTTGCTGCCCTTTATGTCGCACGCGATGTTGGCGGCAAATGCCGTTGATGGCCACTTGCCGGTGAGGTGGAGAGTGTGCGGGTCGAAGCGTGCTATGTCGGTGGTGAGATGCAGCACGGGCATGGCGCCGGCGTGGTTGAGACGTCCGTTGACCGCAATCTGCGCGTTGGGGTCATCGATGCTCACCTTGCCGTCAATCACCTTGTTTATGTATGAGGCGTCAAGCTTGATGTCGTGGTATCTGTAGCCGTTGAAATCGAAGTCGAATATACGCCCTTCGGCGTTGATGTTATTCTTCGATGAACCGTGCACATTGATGTTGGCAGACAACATGCCGAGCTTGTCGCCACCAGCCAGTTCGCCGATGTTGAATCCGCGAGTCTCCACATGCCCTGTGATGTTGCTTGCCTTCTTCTCGAAGGCGAGGGTAATGTCGCCCAGTCCAGTGTGGAGCTTTCCGTTGGATGCTATGTCGTGCTTGTTGCCGCCTGCATATCCGTTGAAGCGTATGTCACCGAACTTGCCAACAATGGCTGGCATTTCCTTTTTCGTGGCAGTCTGGAAGATGTCGGCAATGATGTCGTGGTCGGCACGCAGTTCGTTGACATTGGCAAACCATTCTGTCTGCGACGGAAAGTTTTTTGCGCCACCGTTGGCACGCAGGCGCAGGTGGTTGTCATTGGTCGCTATGTCAAGACGGGTGATGTTAAGCGACGTGCCGGTGCCGTAGAAGTCGGAGTGCATGGCAAGCGTGTTCTTCACATTCGACAGTTGGGGCACAAATCCGGCAAAGTCGCCGGTGGATATGCGCGGAGCGTCGATGCTGCCGTTGAACTTGACCGTCGGCATCTCAATCTTACCATTGCTCTTGCGGAATGAGGCAGTGATGAGAGGCGACTGAATCAGTGTGTGCGGCAGTTCAATGCGCAAGTTCTCGATGCTTGCCCCAGTCGGTCCATACACAGCATGGAGCGACAATGATTTCAAAGCGAAGCCACATCGCTCATTGAATGATATTCGCTTTATCTTCACGTTGAGCGAATCGTCGGTTATGCGGTTGATGATGACATGGGCACTTATGTTGTGGGCATTGATGTTGTCGGGCGAGAACTTCTGTTGTCCGTTCAACCGCGACAACACACGCCAACTGACATCGCCGTTGCGTATTATCAGAGAATTGATTTGCAGGTTGAGCGGTGTTTTTTGGCTTGTCGTGTCCTTTGAGGCTAATGAGTCGACGACAAACTGGAAGTTAGGCTTCGCATCGGCTGTGGTCTTGTAAAGGTCGGCACGCAGACCGAAGAACTGGGCCGACGTGACCTCTATGCATCCGTTGACAAGTGCCAGTGGATTTACCTTCACGGAAATTCTTGAGACGCCGACCATCTTCTTGCCCTGCTGGTCGTACATCTCGGAGTCGTCGATGATGAGACGGTTGACAAAGCCGAGGTCAACCCTGCCGACCACAACTTTAGTACCGAATTTCTGGCAAAGGGCATCAGCCACACATCCCCCGACATAATTCTGGATAAACGGGATGTGCAGCAGTATGATGATTGCCGCGTACAGACCGATGATGGTCCAAATGGTTATATTAATAATGCGTTTAAACACGAGGATATTTCTGATTCTTTCTATTAATGTATATTTGATTTACAAAATTACAAAAATTTATTTATGGCTTGTAATTTTTTTGTAATTTTGCAGACAAATTTATTTTTAAAGTTATATGAAAATAGGATTTGACAACGAAAAGTATCAGAAGATACAGTCTGAGCACATCAAGGAACGTATATCACAGTTTGACGGAAAGCTCTACCTCGAACTTGGAGGCAAGCTCTTCGACGACCACCATGCAAGCCGTGTGTTGCCTGGTTTTCTGCCCGACAGCAAGCTGCGCATGTTTCAAAAAATCAGCGACAGCATAGAGATTGTGATAGTGATAAGCGCCACCGACATCGAGAAGAACAAGAAGCGTGCCGACCTTGGCATCACCTACGACGAGGACGTGCTCCGCTTGCGTGGCGAGTTCCAGAACCGTGGGTTCATGGTTGGCTCTGTTGTCATAACCCATTATAACGGTCAGCCTGCCGCTACCGCATTCCGCCAGCGCCTGGAACGTGAGGGCATAAAGACCTACTACCACTATCTTATTGAGGGCTATCCCCACAATGTGAGCCTTATAGCATCCGACGATGGCTTCGGCAAGAACGACTATGTGGAGACGGAGCGTCCGCTCGTCATCGTCACGGCTCCTGGTCCTGGCAGCGGCAAGATGGCAGTGTGCCTCAGCCAGCTGTACAACGAGAACAAGCGCGGCGTGCGTGCCGGATACGCCAAGTTTGAGACGTTCCCCGTGTGGAACCTTCCGCTGAAGCACCCGGTGAACATCGCTTACGAGGCAGCCACTGCCGACCTCAACGACGTCAACATGATTGACCCGTTCCATCTTGAGGCCTACAACAAGATTGCAGTCAACTACAACCGTGACATAGAGATATTCCCAGTGCTCAACGCTTTGTTTGAAGGCATCTACGGCTCAAATCCTTACAAGTCGCCTACGGACATGGGTGTCAACATGGTGGGTTTCTGCATCAGCGATGATGAGGCTTGCTGCGAGGCTTCGAAGAACGAGATTGTGCGCCGCTACTACGATGCCACCAACAAACTCGCCCGTGGAGCGTGCAACGAGTCGGAGATTGCCAAGATACAGATGCTCTTCAACCAGGCTAAGATAACCACCGACTTCCGACGCACCACCGTCGCTGCCAAGAACTACAAGAAGGAAACTGGACATACATCGTCTGCCATTGAGCTTGAGGACGGCACGATAATCACAGCCAAGTCGAGTGAGTTGCTGGGTTGCTCGGCTGCCTTGCTGCTCAACACGATGAAGCATCTTGCCGGCATCGACCACAGTGTGAAGCTTATTCCGCAGTCGATGATTGAGCCTATACAGTACACAAAGATTAACTATCTCGGCGGACACAACCCGCGTCTGCACACCGACGAGGTGCTTGTGGCTCTCTCGGTGCTTTCTGAGAAGGACGAGAACTGCCGCCGCGCTTTGGAACAGTTGCCAAAACTTCGTGGTTGCCAGGTTCACTGCACTGTGATGCTGAGTGATGTTGACCAGAAGATATTCAAGAAGCTCGGTGTGAACCTTACTTGCGAGCCGGTGCTGAAGAAATAAATGTAAGCAGTTGTGTATAATTAAATTACATATAATAAAAGAATAGAAGGTCGGGCGTTTCGCCCGACCTTCTATTCTTTTACCAGACAGCGGTTTACCGGTATGCAGTGAGAGTCTTTAATCTCGCCAATTACGATTATACTGTTAAGGCTGCCAATGCAGTCGATGTTGCCAAGGGTGTTGAGCATGAAGTCCTGGTATTCCTTCATGTCGTGGGCATAGACTTTTATTTGGAAGTCGAAGTCGCCCGTTGTGTTGTAGCACTCTGTTATTTGGTCAATGTTCTGCACCGTGTCCATAAACTGCTGTATGAGGTCGTGGGTGTGCTGCTTTAGGCGTATGTTGCACAGCACGATGACGTTGTGACCGAGTTTGTGGTGGTCTACAACAGCCGAATACCTTGTTATATAGCCTTCGCGCTCCAGACGTTTCTGTCGCTCGAAGGTGGGGGAGGGCGACAGGTGTACACGTTCTGCCAGTTCCTTGACGGTCATGCGGGAGTTTTGTTGCAACAGTTTTAAAATCTTGATGTCTACTTCGTCGAGTACTTCTTGGTTTGTCATATTATAGCGTTTTGTTTTGCAGAATAATATTCTGTGTAAATGTTTTATTTTTGGCAAAGTTAGCATATTTTTCTGAATTGAGAAGAAAATTTGGAGAATAAAATTCTATCCATTAACTTTGCACCCAGTTAAACAAAAACAAGAAAATAAAAACAAAAAGAAATATGAGCAATTTGAATAATCGTCATTTTGATGCCGTAGGCAGCTATTTGCGCCCGGCAGAGTTGAAGGAAGCAAGAGCAAAGTTTGCAGAAGGAAAAATAACAGTCGACGAGCTTCGCGCCGTTGAGGACCGTCTCATCGAGGACGTCATCAAGAAGCAGAAGGCTCACGGACTGCACTACATCACCGACGGTGAATTCCGCCGCAGCTACTGGCATCTCGACTTCATGTGGGGATTCAACGGTGTTGAGCACATTGAGCTTGACCATGGCTATCAGTTCCATGGCGAGGAGACCACTCATGGCTCATTGAAGCTTACGGGCAAGATATCCGGCGAGAACCATCCATTCATCAAGGACTTCCTTTTCGTGAAGCAGTTTGAGGAGAAGGGCATTGAGGCAAAGCAGACTGTTCCGGCTCCTGCACAGTTCCTTGCCGAGCTGTTCCGTGGCGACAACACCAAGAACACACGCGAGATATACCCCAACACCCAGGAACTCATTGCCGACATCGCCAAGGCCTACCAGACATTCTTCAAGGAAATCTATGCCGCAGGCTGCCGCACCGTACAGCTCGACGACTGCACATGGGGAATGATTGTAGACGATGACTTCTGGAAGTCGATGGCTGGCACTGGCTTCACGCTTGAGCACGAGGCATTGCAGTATCTCACCGTCAACAACCTCGCCATCGAGGGCAAGCCCGAGGGTCTTACCATCAATACCCACGTGTGTCGCGGCAACTACCATTCTTGCTACGCCACCAAGGGAGCCTACGACCCTGTTGCGCCGTATCTCTTTGCCAAGGAGAATGTCGATACATATTACTTGGAGTATGACGACGAGCGCTCCGGTGGTTTTGAGCCGCTGAAATATGTGTCAGATGGCAAGCGCGTTGTTCTCGGTCTCGTCACTACAAAGTCGCCGGTGCTTGAGGACAAGGCTACAGTGATAGCCCGCATACGCGAGGCGTCGAAGTATGTGCCGTTGGACCGTCTGAGCCTCAGTCCGCAGTGTGGTTTCGCGTCGTGCGAGATAGGCAACAAGCTCACCGAGGAGGAGCAGTGGGCAAAGCTCGACCTCGTGCGCGAGATTGCCGAGGTAGTTTGGGGATAACCGATATAATACTGAAAACTGGGAGAGGGGGCGCCCTCGCCCCCGACAAACCAATCATTTCGGGGGTGAGGTGCCCCCTCTCCCAGTTAAAGCAGTTTCAGCGCGATTGCTGCCGCAGCCTCGGCGTCGGCAAGCGCGTGATGGTGCTTGGTAAGGTCGTAGCCGCAATAGGCGGCGACGGTTTGCAGCTGGTGGTTGGGCAGTATGCCACGCAGTTTGGCGCGCGATGCGCGGCAGGTGCAGAAGAACTGGTAGCCTGGATACGGCATGGCATACTCCTGGAATACCGCCTTCAGGCATCCTTCGTCAAATGGACTGTTGTGGGCAACGAGTGGCAGCCCTTCAATGCGCGGCGCAATCTGCTGCCACACATCGGGAAACGGCGGCGCATCCTCGACGTCAGTCATCGTCAGGCCGTGCACTTGCGTGGTAAAATAGGTGAAAAAGTCGGGGCGCGGATAAATAAGACTGTAGAAACGGTCTACAATCTCGCCACCTCTTACTATGACAACACCGACACTGCACACACTGGAGCGGCATTGGTTGGCTGTCTCAAAGTCAATTGCTGCAAAGTCTTTCATGGGTGTAAAGGTAGCATATTTTTTTTGAAACGCCAAAAATAACTGGGAGAGGGGGCGCCCTCGCCCCCGAGATGATTGATATAATTGGGAGAGGGGCGCCCTCGTCCACCGAATTTATTGATGTTGTCGGGGGCGAGGCGCCCCCTCTCCCAGTTATTCGTATCCATACACGGCCTGTGCGCCGAGCTGCTCCTCAATGCGGATAAGCTGGTTGTACTTCGCCATGCGGTCGGTGCGGCTCAGTGAGCCGGTCTTTATCTGTCCAGAGTTGGTGGCAACGGCGATGTCGGCTATTGTCGTGTCCTCGGTTTCGCCTGAGCGGTGTGAGGTGACGGTTGTGTAGCCGTGGCGGTGTGCCATCTCTATTGCGTCGAGGGTCTCGGTCAGCGAGCCAATCTGGTTCACCTTGATAAGAATGGAGTTGGCGGCACCCATCTTGATGCCCTTCTCTAGGAACTTCACGTTGGTCACGAACAGGTCATCACCCACCAACTGACAGCGGTCACCAATGGCGGCAGTCAGCTTCACCCAGTTGTCCCAGTCGTTCTCGTCGAGTCCGTCCTCGATGGAGTCGATAGGATACTTGGTGATAAGTTCCTCAAGATATTTTATTTGTTCGTCGGCAGTGAGCTTCTTGCCGTTCGGGTCTTTCTTCATGCCGCTCTTCAACTGGCGGTAGTCGTAGAACCACTCGCCGTTCTCGCATGTCGCGAACTCACTTGCGGCGCAGTCCATTGCAATCTTCACGTCCTTGCCCGGCTCGTAACCGGCGTCGCGTATGGCCTGGCAGATAGATTCCAATGCGTCTTCAATGCCGTCGAGAGCAGGAGCGAAACCGCCCTCGTCGCCCACGGCTGTCGACAGACCGCGCTTCTTGAGCAACTTGGCAAGAGCGTGGAACACCTCGGCACCCATGCGTATTGCCTCCTTCTCCGATGGAGCGCCAACCGGACGAATCATAAACTCCTGGAACGCGATAGGCGCGTCGGAGTGGGCGCCGCCATTGATGATGTTCATCATCGGAACTGGCAGAACGTAAGTGTTTGTGCCGCCGATATAGCGGTATAGAGGCAATCCAAGACACTTGGCAGCCGTATGTGCAACGGCGAGCGACACGCCGAGAATGGCGTTGGCGCCGAGCACCGACTTCGTTGGTGTTCCGTCCAACTTGAGCATAGCCTCGTCGATAGCTCTCTGCTCAAGCACCGACATACCCTTCAGTGCAGGCGCAATCTTTTGGTTCACGTTGTCCACCGCCTTGAGCACGCCCTTGCCGCCATAACGCTTCTTGTCGCCGTCGCGCAGTTCAAGAGCCTCGTTCTCGCCTGTTGACGCGCCCGACGGCACGGCAGCGCGTCCCATAATACCATTGTCTGTTGTCACCTCAACCTCTACGGTTGGATTGCCGCGCGAGTCAAGAATCTCGCGTGCATGAATTTGTTCGATTACCATAATTTCGTTTGTTTTTACATTTAATAATTTATTCCGTTATCTGACGGCAAAATTATGCAAATCTTCTTACAACACGAAATTATAGGCATCGCCAAAAATGGGTATTTTGGCGATGTCGGGGATTCATAAGAAATTGGTAACGAGTATGAAGTTGCAGCTCGTTTAGTAAAAAAAAATACTGACTATTAGTCAAACAAATTTGAATGTGTTCCAGTATCTACCAAGATTAGAATAAGTTCCGTATCATTTTGTTCCCATACGAGTAGCCAATCAGGATTTCTTCTTCTTTGCATCCACGTTTCAAGCACTTTTTGAAAGACTTCTTGAAAAGATTGGAGTATCTTATTGTGTATCTCATTTCTTCAAGTTTTCCATAAGAACGTCCAAATTATCCGTCTCAAAAAGCACATCGTGTTTTGCTGCGTCTATTGCCTCGTCAAGTTTGCATATCTTTTGTGTCTTCTGCTTTTTTACGACCCAACCAAATTTTTTAGAAAGTGATTTCAATAAATTGGCATCACAAACTGGTATGTCTAATGTATATGCTATAGTATTCATTGTATATTAATTTAAAAAGATTATTACAATGGCAAAGTTAAGCATAAAAAATGAGAAAACAACGTTTGACAGTTGTTTTCTCATTGTATAATATCCTACAAATTCTCTGCATTATTTTTTCACATCCGTCATGGTGGCTCCAAACCTTGTTGTTGGAGCCGGTGCGGTGAAGTAATAGTTTTGGTCGTTGTGGCTGTCGAGGAACACAACCTTTTTCATTCCGAAGAACGGCAGACCGTTGGGGAAGATGCGCGTGATGTCTGCCACGCCACCCGAAAGGACTGGACTGCCCGTTTGTACGTTGAAGTCCCATGACTTGTCGAAGGGCAGTGGGGCACCGTTCTCCACCTCGTCGGTCTCGCAGTTGATGTTCATGCGGTCGTTCTGCTTGAAGTTGATGAACAGCGGGTTGAGCTGTCCGGCGGCAGTGCTCTTGATGTCGAGGTCGCTCCAGATGATGAGGTCGGCATCCTTTGACAACTGCTTAACGCCCGTCTCGGTTGACGCATAGTAGTAGTTGGGGGCGATGCGCGAGTGCTCGATGTCGGCTCCGTCCTTCGACGGCTGCTTCATGCCGTAACGACAGTCGACGGCGAGGTTGTTGACGAAAGTCGGGGCGATGGCTTTCTCAAGCCAGATGCAACCGCCCTTGCTGTTTTTCGAGCGTCGCCATCCGCAGTCAACCATTGTGTTGTTGTAGACATTTATCTGCGTGAGCGGAATTGTCTCGGTGATTGGGGCATTTGAGAGCTTGAAGGCGTTGGTGCAGGCATTGTAGATGATGTTGTTGGCGACATCGAGCTTGCAACCCGACTTCACGTTTATTGCCTCACCGCCGTCGGCAGCGTTGCCGCTGTCGGCGAATATGCAGTTGTAGATAACGCCCTGTCCGCCGGTGAAGTAAGTCTGGTCGTTGTAGTTGTCGTGGAAGAAACTGTCTGCCATGACGAACTTGCCGTTGACGTTGCAGAAGTGGAAGGCAGGCACGCCACCGTCGATCTTTGTCTTGAACAGTCCGTTCTGGAACGATATGGACGACTCGGTAGGCCTGGCACCGGCGTATGCCACGTCAACATGGTTGAGTACAACTTCCTCCGACTTGTAGCCGCAGATGATGCCGCCCCAGTCGGCAGGCTTGCGTGTGTCGGATGTTATGGTGACGGGTTTCTCGGCGGTGCCCATGCAGTAGAGGTTGCCGAGCACCACAATCTCGATAGGCACCTGCACGTCCGACTTGCACGTGACGGTGACGCCCGGTTCAATGTAGAGCGATGCTCCCTCGGGAATCTTCACACTCTCCGTCAGCGTGGTGTCCTTGGTCCATACTATTGAGCCTACTGGATATTCAGCCACGGAGGTTTTTATCACGTCGGTGGAACCCTGGTTGGGCGTGTTGCCGCCGTTGTTCACATAGTCGTAGGGGTTGATATTGTCGTTCTCGCAAGATGTTGTGGATGCGAGGGCCGATGCTGCAATGGCAAGCATACAGGCAAGTTTGTTGATATTGTTCATTATTTTGTTATATTTACAGTTTATATCTCACGCCAATAAGGAACGTGCGTCCATATTTATAAGTTCCTATGATGGTCTTGTCGTTGCGCTGTCCTTCATACTTCGTGTTGCTCTCGTTCACCGTCTTCAGGTAGCGTTCGCGCTTTGCGTCGAGCAGGTTGTTGGCTTTGAGGAAGACGGACACGCCGCATGGGAACTTCTTCTCAGCGCTTAGGTCGAGTCCGAACATCGCCTTGTCCCATTGGTCGGCATCCTTGAACGGCGACACGAGGGCAATCTTTGCGCCTGTATATGAGGCGGCGAGCTGCGCGTTCCATCCGTAGTTGGTGTCCTTGTAGAGCAGTGAGAGGTTGGCGGTGTGCGGAGCTTGGTTGACGAGCGGTCGCGTCTGCGTGACGCCCTTGTTGAACTCAGCCACACCAGGCTTGTACTCGCGTTTTGATGTGGTTATTGACGAGTGGGTGTAGGTGTAGTTGGCCTTCACTCCGAAGTGGCGGATGTACTTCACTACGTCAACCTCAAATCCGTAGTTCTTGGCATTGCCGAGATTGTCGGGCATGTAGTAGGCGTCGGCACCGTTGCCAAGCTGACCCGTTGCCGAGACGAACACCTGCTCAATAGGATCCTGCAAATACTTGTAGAACACTCCGGCAAGCACCTGCTCCGTAGCCGACGGGAACCACTCCCAACGCAGGTCGAGGTTGTCGATGCGTGCACGCTTCAGATTAGGATTTCCCTTCTCGTCGTATTCCTCGCCCATGATGCGGTAAGGCACAATCTCGTAGAAGCCCGGTCGGTTGATGGAGCGGTAGTAGGACAGTCGCACGTTCATCTTCTTTGTCGGTGTCCACTTCAGCGATGCCGACGGCAGATAGTCCCAGTAGCTCTGTTCGCCCACCTGTCCGTGGGTCTCGAACTTTTGCAGCATGGTGTAAATCTGGTTGGTGTGCTCGGCACGGAAACCAGCGTTAAGCTCGCCCCACTTGCTCTTGAGTGTCACCATGGCGTAGGCAGCACCGATGTGCTCCTTTGAGTCGTAGTTGAGCTGCGACGCCTGGGAGTAGTGTGTGGTGCAGGTCCAGTCGATGTCGGCGAACTGGTCAAACCCGTTGCCGTTGAGAGTCTGCGAGATGTTTGCGGGATTGAAGATGTAGGAGTAGTAGCGGTTGCCACGCTCCTTGCGGCGATATTGTGCGCCGGTCTTCCAAAGGGCGTCGATGCCGTGGGCGAAGTGGGTGTCGTAGGAAAGGTTGATGTAGCCCGCCCAGTCCTTGTCGGTGTTGTGTTGGAAGCGGCGCTCCATGTCCTTGGGTTGCGTCTTCAGGATGTTCTTGTCGGCAGACCAGAGCGAACCGTCGATGCCGTTGGTGGCATCCACCTTGTTGGTGAGCGTGAGATACACGCGGTCGGGGTCCTCTTCCTTGGCCTGCGAGAATATGCCAGCCCAATCAACGGTGAAGTCGCGCGTCAGATGGTGGGTGCCATTAAGATGGGTGGCGAATATGCTCTGCGTCTGCGACAGCGAGCGCGTCTCGTCATCCTCGGTGTATGACGACGAACTGAGATACTCGGTGCTTATCGAACTGTTGTAGCGCACGCCTTTCGTGTTGGTGCGCACGTACATGTTGTACCACTCAATCTTGTTGCCATCGAGTTGCAGGTCAATCTTGGCGTGCACTCCGGCGGTGAGGTCGTGGGTGGAGTAGAGGCGGTGTTGGAGCGACGAGATGTACATAGCCTGTTCACCATAGGCCATCTTTACGCTGTTGTATGTACGCTCGGTGCCACGGAACATGTTCTGCACGCTTCCGGCGAGCATCACTCCGATGCGGTCTTTCCAGAAGCGGTTGCCAACGGACAGACCGCCGATGAAGTTGGGCGCTGGCATTGAGTGGCTTGCTATCTGTGTCGGTCCGTTGCGGAAGTCGCTTGTCTCCGCCTTGTAGTTTGGTCCGAAAGCCTCGTATGGTGCTTTATGGGTGTAGTCGCTGCGGTTGGAGGTGAGATAGTCGTGGCTACCGCTCCAGAAGTAATCGCCCATGCCCACGGCGGCGTTGGCTTGGATCTGGAAGTGCGACGGCGCGTCCTTCATCACCATGTCCACCACGCCACCTGCTGCGTCGCCCTCCATGTCGGCTGTAAGCGACTTCGACACGACGAGCCGGTCCATGAGGTCGCTTGGGAAGAGGTTGAGCGGAATGTAGCGGTTCTTGTCGTCGGGACTCGGAATCTTCACTCCGTTGACAAGCGTGTAGTTGTAGCGTTTGTCCATGCCTCGGAGTATGGCGTAGGAAGCCTCGCCCGAAGCGTCGCGCTCCATCGTCACGCCCGACACGCGTTGAAGCACGCTTGCTACGTTGACGTCAGGCGATAGCTGAATGCTTTGTTGGCTCATCACGTTGAGCACGTTGCCTGAGGTCTTGGTCATGTCAATGGCGCTGCGGTCGGAGTGATACTCCTTGTGGCCCTTGATTACTACCTCGCCGAGTTGCTGCATGTCCTCGTCCATGCCGATGGTGACGATGCCCTTGTCTGACACCTCTACTGGAATCTCACGCGTCTTGTACGACACGTAGCGCACGATGAGAGTGTAGCGGCCCTTGTCGGGCAGTTCGCTGAGCTTGAATGAACCGTCAAGACCTGTGGTGGTCTTCACGTTGGGCAGCTCCTTCACCTCCACTACCGAACCGATGAGCGGTTCGCCCGTGCGGTTGTCCTTCACGATGCCGTCGAGTGTGTGGGCGATAGCCGCTGTGGACGATGCTGCGAGCAGGGCTGCGCTGATTAGAATCTTCTTCATTTGAATTTTTGATATTTATTGATGGCTGCGGAGGCCGGAGACCTCCGCGACGGACAAACTGCTTATTTATTTCTTTCTATTGTGTGGATGGTGTTTCCGTCCTTGTCAATCATGTACATGCGCAGTTGCTTCTTTGTGGCGGAAATAACGGAGAATCCGTCGTCAGAACTGCAGAACACGGTGCCGGTTGTTTCCTTCACGGGGCGTGCAAGCGAGGCTGAAGTGTTGACAACGTAGTCGATGTTGTCGCCCTTCATGCGGATGTGCTGGAAGTTGTGGATGTGTCCGCAAGCGTATATCGCCACATTATTATATTTGTGGAGAATGGGCAGTACACGCTTCTGCATGTCGGTGCGCTCATACTCAGCCTTTGTGGTCTGCGCGTAGATGGGGTGGTGGCCGACAACAATCACCCAGTCCTCCTTGGCATTCTTAAGCGTTTGGTCAAGCCAGTCGAGTTCCGCCTGCGCGTCCTGCTTGCATGCGTCGGGATAGATGTCGGGAGTCTCGCGGTAGCGGTCGATGAGCGGTGTGGTGTCGAGGAATACCACGCGCAGCGTCGTGCCCTTGCTGTTGAACACCTTTGTGTAATAGCGTGCGGGCATCATCCAGCGACGGCTCACCTTGCCGTAGTCGAGCACGGCCTGCGTGTTGCCACGATACTCGTGGTTGCCAAGTACCGGGAACCAGTCGAGCATAAGTTCGGGGTGGGAGTAGACAAGCTCGTAGTTTGTCATCCACAGTGGGTCGTTCACCGACGCAACGCCGTTGAAGTGGTGTATGTCGCCCACGGCGAGCACGCACTTAGGACCTACTGTTTCAGCCATCTTGCCCATAAGCTCGGCTATTGGCTTCTGGTCGTAGTAGCCGTTGCGTCCGAGATCGTTTGCCATGTAGAGCGTCACGTCGCCTTTAAGTTTCTTCCATTCCGTAGGGTTTTGTGCTTGCAACTGCAAGCCGCTGAGCAGCATCAGGGCTGCTGCGAGAAAGGCAACGAAGCGGTTGCCAATGAGTCTAATTCTCTTCATCGTATATTAATGTTACTGTTGTTTTCTAAAACTTGTGCAAAATTAGAAGTATGATGTGTCAAAGACATTACAGAAAATTTAAGAAGCTAAAACAATTATAATTCAAAAAAAAGGATGTAAAACAAAAAATAATTCAAAATTTTTATGTAAATTTGTAGGCGTAATAAACAATCTTTTATATTTATATATGAAGAAAAACTACCTATTAACACTATTAGCTCTTGCCGTATGCCCAGCATTGCAGGCAAAGGACATCAATCCAGATGTGGCGCGAAGCA
Source organism: Prevotella sp. (assembly GCA_050875085.1). Classification (GTDB taxonomy): domain Bacteria; phylum Bacteroidota; class Bacteroidia; order Bacteroidales; family Bacteroidaceae; genus Prevotella. Next base: position 33,947 of record JBNMLZ010000014.1, read on the forward strand.
TCGCGTCGAAGTATATTAATATTGGTGCGAAGCCACGTGTAGGCACCTTTAAGGTGAAATCCGCTACGGAAGGCACTGCACAAGCGCAGAATTTCTATGCCTTCAACGATGCTGGCGGCAATGGCTTCGTGCTCGTTGCCGGTGACGACTGTGTGGACCCGGTGCTCGGCTACAGCCATACTGGAAGTTTCGACATTGACAACATGCCTCCGGCGCTCAAGGAATTGCTAAACAATGTGGCTGCATACATCGACGCCAAACGTAAAAGTGGTGGAGGCGTTGCCAAGACCCGTCGCAAAGCCGACAACGCTGATGCACAACCAGAAGTTGTGGTGGCTCCGCTCGTGAAGACACAATGGAACAGTGTGGTAGAACCATACAATGATTCCATACCAACCATCAGCGGTAATAGAAAAACTACTGGACCCGCAGCCTCTGCAATGGCGCAGATATTCAACTATTACAAATACCCGGAGCATGGCACAGGCAAACTCCAATATGCCACACCAAACTACGACCAAAAGGAGTGCAACATTGACCTCAGCAGCCATACATACGACTGGGATAATATGCTGCCTACATATGCCAAAAACGAGAACGGTGAAAAGAACTGGAACGACGCACAGGCTTCAGCCGTAGCCACACTGATGTACGACATAGGAGCGGCATTGCACACAAAGTATGAGACGGGAAGTAGCTATTCAGAAGACTCCTCACCGGCAGCAATTGAGAACTTCGGCTACAAGTCAAAAACCTACTACAAGACTGACTATAAAATGTCCGAATGGTTAAAGCTTATTTGTGACAATCTCGATAATAATGCCCCAGTGATGCTGTATGGAGAACTCAGAGAAACCAACGTAGGCATAATAGTCGTTGTTGATGGCTACGACAACCAGCGTAACATTCATGTCAACTGGGGAGCGGGCGGTAATTACGACGGCTACTACAATTTCCATCACCTCTTTCCTACTGACTTAGACTATAGTTTTAATGATGATATGGTTGTTGTTACATTCACGCCAAATCCGTCAGGGGAGGCTGTAGAAAAGCCACAGCCAGTGCTTATGTCAGTATATCCCAAACTTCTCAACGACAAAGACGAGTCAAAGACTTATATAAACACAGATGTCGCAAATCTGAATGTAAAGTTCAACTCTTTAGTGTACTACAATTCTATTTGGAAAAAGTTCAACGGAAAGTTACGCCTTGCATTGTATAATGAGCAGCATGAGGTGATAGGAACCATAGGTGATACAATGGATTACCAATATGACCCCACTAATATAGACTATAGCTCGTGGAACATAACAAGCAAAGACGTAGAGAACCTCAGCGATGGCAACTACTACTTTGCCCTGCAGTCGCGTGCCGATGGCAGCGACTACAGCGCATGGACTCTCGCCTCTACCAAGTATGTGTATGGACTTGAGAAGAATGGCGACAAGGTGTTATTGACACTCAGTCTGCGTAACAGCGAACTGCTCACCGTTACCGCCCCACTCACTTTCGACCGCTCGGAGTATGACTTGAACGACATGGCAAACGTCAAGTTCACTGTGCAGAACGGTGTAGAAGCCGACTTTAACAGTGAGGTTTATTTCTATATTGTTAATCCTGATGACCAATCAGATTACATATATGTGCAGAAGTCTTGCGACCTGGATATCTTCGATGGCGACAGCTACACGGTAGACATGCCGCTTGAGATTACTGGCTACAACAAATTCGAGGCTGGTACTTTTGATGTATACCTGGTGCAATCTGCCAATGGTAGAATGGAGTATCTCAAGAATGTTGAGCCTGTCAAGATTACAGTAACAGAAAACCCAGACAAACTTTCTGATATTTATGCCACAAGCATGGCCATAAACATACTTGGCGACACATACGACATAAAGCCCGAGACGGTTGTTCCAGTCGGTACTTCTGACGAGATTGCATTAGATGTCAAATATAAGTGGACTGTTCCCGCCATTATTCCGGAAGTGTTCGATCCGCTTGTAGATTTAAGTATATACGGTTGCGATGGTTATATACAAGCTTTCGAAATGCAGAAATTCAAAAGCTACGACAGCGATGAGCAGCAGATAACATGCAAGTATTCAATGGAGCCAAAATATGTTGGTACGCAGAGCGAAGCCAAACTTAGGTGCTCCAGTTTGACTGATTCGGGATTCAATGATGTCCCATATGGCACCCCAGAATCCAACGACATGTCCCGTTTCTACATCAAATGGGTTAAAGGCTCAACTGCCATCAAGAACATGACAGACACCAACATCCATGTGACCGACCGCTGGAATGTTGGCGGCATGAAGATGTCGGCCCCGACCAAGGGACTCAACATCGTGCGCATGAGCGACGGCACAGTGCGCAAGGTGATTGTGAGATAAGTGCTTATTGGATATTATAATTATTAGCGGCAAGCGCATTGGTTTTTCAGAATATTATTCTGCAAAATCAATGCGCTTGTTGCTGTTTATAGGATATTTTTAGTAATTTTGCCGTCCAAAAACGAAAAAATCCCGATTATGGAAAATTCTAATATAAAGAAAGCCTTCATACAGCTCCACCTTAGTGTGCTGCTTGCCGGCTTTACGGGCTTGTTTGGCAAACTCGTCACTCTCAACGAAACTACGCTTACGTGGTATCGCCTGTTTTTCACATCCATCATCCTTATAGTCTTTACAGGACTGCCGAAGGTTGGCACAAAGAAACTCATGCAGATAGCCGGCAACGGCACGTTGCTTGGACTTCACTGGATATTGTTCTACGCCTCTATAAAGGCAAGCAACGTGTCCATAGGTGTTGTTTGCTATGCAAGCATAGGTTTCTTCACTTCGATATTCGAGCCGATGATTATGCACAGGCGTTTTTCGTGGACGGAGATGCTTCTGTCGCTAATCACCATTGCAGGACTCGTCTGCATCTTCTCCTTCGACTCGCGCTATCGTGTGGGCATCGCCATCGGCATACTCTCGTCGGCTGTCGGCTCCATATACGCAATAACCAACAAGAAGTTCAGTCATGGCGTGAAGGCGCGCACCATGCTGCTCTATCAGATGTTGGGCGGACTGGTAGGAACCTCAATACTCATACCGATTTATCTTAGTGTATTCCCGTCAAGCCAGCCGGTGATGGTGTTCCCCGAAAGTGCCAATCTGTTGTGGTTGCTCAGTCTGTCGCTCTTCTGTACAGTCGGACTCTATCTCCTTCAGATACTGGCATTGCGACAGCTATCGGCGTTCACAGTCAACCTCACCTACAACCTTGAGCCGTGCTACACCATACTCATTGCCTTCATCGCCTTCGGCGAGGCACGCCAGCTCAACGCCTCATTCTATGTGGGCATAGCGTTGGTTATACTCAGCGTCGTGTTGCAGACGCTGAAGACGTGGAGGGTGTGTCGAAACTCACCCTTAAATGAAAAAAATCACAAAGCCCTGACTTTCCCAAGCCAGGGCTTTGCTATGTCCAAAACTTTTTGTACCTTTAGACCATAGAATTAAAATATATGGCAAAGTTACATTATCGTTTCTATTCAAACAAACAAATTATACTTTTTCCGCAACGAATCGACGAA
>JBNMLZ010000015.1:0-36637 GCA_050875085.1 Prevotella sp.
CCCCGGCGAAGCCTCAGCCATCGACGCTCTCTTCGCCGAGGACTCTATCGACTTGTTGCATCTGCGCAAACCCGACTCGTCAACCGACGACTGCCGCCGCTTGCTCGACGCAATCAGCAATGAATGGTTGCCGCGCATCGTGATAAACGACCACTTTGAGCTGTGCAACGAATATGGGTTGCATGGCGTGCACCTGAACCGCCGCAACCCGATGCCGCCAGCCGACCATCATGGCTCGCTGTCGTGCTCGTGCCACTCACTGCAGGAAGTCACAGAACGCAAGCCACAGATGGACTACGTGTTTCTCAGTCCCATCTACGACAGCATATCCAAGCAAGGCTACCGCTCTGCATTCACCGATGCCATATTGCGACAGGCCGCTGCCAACGGCATTATCGACGAGAAAGTCGTTGCATTGGGAGGAGTGACACGCGAGCGCATCAGCCAACTGGAGGAATATGGCTTCGGAGGCGCGGCGATGTTGGGGGATATTTGGAAATAACTGAGATAGGGGGCGCCCTCGCCCCCGGCTAATGCTTATATTGCAATACCGGGGGCGAGGGCGCCCCCTATCCCAGTTATTATTTCTTGCTCTTGTCGAACACCACAGCATACAGCACTGGCAGCACCGTGGCTATGAGCACCATAGATATAAGCGTACCGAAGAACACCACTGCCGCCATTGGTGACCACAGCGTGTTGTTCTCGAGCATCATCGGAAGCACGCCAACAGAGGCGGCTGCCGACGTGAGGAAGATAGGACGCATACGGCGCTCGCCCGACTGGAATGCTGCCTCGCGCACCGACAAACCCTTGTCGCGGCGCAACTCCTCGGCATAGTCGAGCATGATGATGCCGTTGCGCACGAGAATACCCATAAGGCTCACCACGCCAAGCACTGCCGTTATCGACATGTCGTAGCCCGTGACAAGCAGTCCGACAGCGGCTCCGAACACACAGAGCGACATGGCGGAGAGATTGACCAGGGCGAGAGAGATGCGCTTGAAGTGGAACAACAGGATGAAGAATATTATGAACACGGCTATCACGACACCTGATGCCACCTGCGGTATGGTCTCGCGGTCTTTTGCCAACATGCCGCCCGTCTTCACCTCAAGGTTGGATGGCAGATTGAGTTTCTTCACTCGCTTCTCAACTTCCATTGCCACCTTGTTGGCGTTGACACCGCGCATAGGCTCGGCAACGACAGAGATGGTGCGCACTCCGTTGCGGCGCACTATACAACCGTCGGTGAAGTCGGGCTTCACACTCGCGAACTGGCGCAGCGGTACGGATGTCGTTCCGCCCATGACGGGTATGTACTCATCACCGAGCGTGGTGAACTGATCGGTGTCTTTACGGTCGGACTTGAGCACAACGCTCACTGGATAGTCGCCTTCCCAAAGCGACGCCATCGGTATGCCGGAACCATAGTGCACAGCAAGGTCGGCTGTAAGCAAAGCCTTGTTGATGCCGAGACGGTTGGACTCGGTCTCATTGAGCGTAATGCCAACACCAGGTTGCGGTTGCTCAAAGTTGGTTCTTATCAGCTCCAGGCCATCGGTCTGGCGCATGCACTGCTCCACCTTCAGCGCCGCCTGCTTCAGTTCGTTAAGGCTGTCGCCGCTGATGCGTATCTCAACTGGATAGGCGGCGTTGTTGTAGTCCATCTGCTTGAAGCGCACGTAGGCGTCGGGGAAATACTCTGCATATCGGTCGGCATACTCGTCGAGCACCTCGGCGGTTGACTCATTGTCCTTGGTGTTGACGATGAACTGCGCGAAGTTGGTGCCGCCTATCTGCGGAGCGTATGTCACGTTGAAGCGCGGTGAGCCTTGTCCGATGAACGACGTGACGGCTGTCACGCGCGGGTCGCGCTTGAGTATGTGTTCAAGTGAGTCGGCCACCTCTGCCGTGCGGCTTGCCTTGGTGCCGTTTGGCATGAATATCTCTACGGCAAACTGGTCGCGCTCCTCAAGCGGCATCATGCGCTGGGGCACCTGCATGAAGAGCAGCACGCCAAGCACAATCATCGCCACACCTCCGACAAGCGTCAGACGCGGATGACGGAAACAGCGTGTCAGGAGCCATGTGTAGCCAGCCTGCAGATAGTCGAGCGGAGAACGGCGCTTGTTGGCAGGATTGTTTTCCTTTATGCCCTCATGGATGAAGGTGTATTGCAGGTATGGAGTGAGGATGAGCGACACCGTGAGCGACACCGTGAGGATGATGAACATAGCCCACGGGAACGACTTCACGAAGTCGGACATCTCGCCCTTCATCGTGAAGAGGAACGGGAAGAACGTCAGACTGATGGACAGCGTGGCTGAGAGCACCGACATGAAGAACTCACGCGGTGCGGCTATGGAGGCGTGCCAGCGCGACATGCCGTGGCCAAGCTTCTCCATGTAGTTATCGATGATTACCACCGAGTCATCCACCACCATACCAAGCGTGACAATCAAGGCGGCCAGCGTGACGGTGTTTAGCTCGAAGCCGAAGAGATAGAACAATCCTACTGACGAGAATATGGTAATCGGTATTGACATAGCCGACACCTCTGCCACACGACGAGGCATGAGCAGTATGACAACCACTATGACGGCTATGACCGAAATTAACAACTCACGCAGGAAGTTGACCACCGAGTCGCTCACAACGCGGCTCTGGTCGGTGATAATGCTGAGCTTCACCTCGTCGGGCAGCTCACGCTTGAAGTCGTCAATCTGTGAGCGCACGTCCTGACCCATCTTAACAATGTCGTTGCCGGGGCGCATCTCAACTGACAGAAGCACGCACTTCTTGCCGTCTGACTTGATGTACTTGTCCATACTCGGATACTCACGCACGATGCGCGCAACATCTTTCAAGCGTATGATGTCGCCAGTAGGCGATGAGTATACTATTTGATTGGCAACGTCAAGCTCTGAGTTGTAGGCATCACGTATGTGTATTGGTGCTACCGTAGTGCCGTCCTCCACCTGTCCGCTATAGGTTGTGAGTCCCTGCAAAGTGAGGGAGTTGAGGATGGTGAACGAGCCGATGCCATACTTCGCCATCTTCTGCTGGTCGAGATACACGGAGAGCTGCTCCATCTCAAGTCCATAGGTGCGGAGATTGGATATGGCGTCTATGCGGCGCAGACGCGACTTCAAGTCGTCAAGATACTGCCGCAGTTCACGGTAGGTTTTCTGCCCCGACTCTATGGTTATAAGCAGGGCTGACGTCTCGGCAATGTCATCGACCGCCTGCACTGCTGCCACCGACGAGGGCAACTGCATCTTGAACGCCGACAGTCCGTGCTTGAACTTCGACCAAAAAGCATCCTTGTCCTCTATATTGTCGTTAAGCTCGACATAGACTATTGCCATGCCGTCCTTGGTTGTTGAGTAAGTCTTCGACTTTTTAACTTCCTTGTAGCCGAAAACGAAATCTTCAAGAGGTTTCGTCACGCGCTGCTCTATCTCATCCGATGTGCTGCCAGGGCATACCGCAACAACGGCCCCCTGACGTATGGTGAAGACCGGCATCTCCTGCTTAGGCATGTTCACAAGACCCGTAATGCCCATGATGACCAACATGCCCATCAGCAAAAGCACAATGTTGTGGTAGCACATCGCCGACTCGATGAAACTGCGCTTCATCACGCGGTTTGGCTTGCGTTTTATTCGTGCGCGTATATGATCGTGCAGAGCTGTATCTTTATTCATAATAAAAAATCATATATTTCACATGTCGGCATAAGCCGACCTATTCATAACTACTAATTTCTAACTCTAACCGCCATACCTTGCGAAACTTTCTGGCTGCCCTCGGTTATCACCTTGTCGCCCGCCGACAAACCAGACGTGACAATCACGCCACCATCTGTGAAGTCGCCAATCGTGACATACTGCTGCTTTGCCTTGCCACCCACGGCAAGCCATACGAAACGACGGTTGTCGGAGTCGAGCTTCACGGCATCAATTGGCACCGACAATGCGGCCGAGCCAGCACCTGACGGCACACCACCAAGCAACTGAACACTGCACACCATACCAGGCATGAGCCTTCCGTCATTGGATGCAATGGCAAGCTTTATGTCGTAGGTATGCGACACGGGATTTGCCTCGATGCCCTTCTCCTTTACCGTGGCACTATACGAGCGTCCACCAAGAGCCGACACTACCACATTGGCTCCCATGCCAACCTTGATTCCCGACACTTCATTTTCCGGCACCGACATCTTAACGTCAATCTTTGATATGTCAACCAACCGGAATATCTGTTGTCCGGCAATCACATTCATGCCACGCTCTGCCGTGCGCTCAGATATGACACCAGAGAATGGAGCCGTGAGCGACGTGCGCGAGAGTTGTGTGCGGGCAAGACGCTCCGACGACTGTGCCTGCTCAAGCTTTGTCTGCACCTCCACCCACTTTATGTCAGAAAGCACACCCTGCTTGTGAAGAGGCTCAAAACGGCGGTAGGCATCCTGTGCCTGGCGCAATGTGGAAAGTGCAAGCTGATGAGCGTCACGCAACGTTGACGGGTCTATAGTGGCAAGAAGCTGCCCCTTGGACACGCGGTCACCATTGTCGGCACGCAACGACACGATGTTGCCCGGCACCTCGAAACTCAGTGCCGTGCCCTCTCGCTCAACCACACTTCCAACATATTCACGGTTGACATTGCCATCGGCTCCACTCACAGTGACCACACTGACTGCCACAGGCGTCTTGGCCTCCTGAGCCTTCTTGCCTGAGCACGACGTGAACAATGCCACCGACAGCAATATCAAATAAAACAAACTGATGTGTCTGATATTCATAACATTTTACTATTAAAGAATAAAATTAACTACTGATAGCTTTCAGAATGCAAAAGTACAGATTTTTCCGCTTACAAAAAACGGAGCACCACAAAAATGTGATACTCCGTTTTTCTTTTTTATTAGCCTATTTGGGAATATACGAAAAAAGGAAGTCTCTTTTCAGAAACTTCCTTTTTGGTTGGGTGGCAGGTGGGACTCGAACCCACGACATTCAGAACCACAATCTGACGCTCTAACCAACTGAACTACGGCCACCATGATTAGATTTGCTTCATTTGAACTGTTCGTTAGTTCTTTAAAGCGAGTGCAAAGGTAGTGGATTTTTTATTAACCTCCAAATGTTTTCATGTTTTTTTTCAGCAAAAGTGCAAAATTACATGTAAACTTGATTAGCATCAAGCAGAAGCGTATATTTTATGGGTATTTTGCTTATTTCATGCCCACTTCCATTCTCATGTCTTCAATTGCTCTTCCTTATGTTTTCTATTGCTTGTGACAAATTTCTGCTTAATACCAACAAAAAAAATGCGGAAACCATTGCTGGTATCCGCATTTTATTCCGAACTAAAAAATTCTCATTAGTTTGCCGGCTGTGCTGGAGCCTGTTGAGCACCCTGAGCTGGAGCCTGCTGCTGAGCACCCTGAGCTGGAGTCTGCTGTGCGCCCTGAGCCGGAGCCTGCTGCTGGCTGGCACCGAAACCAGGAGTTGTGTTAGGATTGGTTGTCTGTGTTTCAGTGGCAGCCTGTTCCATAACGCTTGAGTCTGCTGAAGAAACTGGAGCAACGTATGCGCAGATGATGCTGAAGACAACCATTGCTGCAGCGAGTCCCCATGTTGCCTTCTCTACGAAGTCTGTAGTCTTGCGCACACCCATGATGGCGTTAGAAGATGAGAAGTTTGATGCCAAACCACCACCCTTCGACTCTTGGATAAGCACGATGCCGATCATGAGCAACGAAGCTATCACAATGAGAATAATGAATAAGATGTAAATCATTTTTCTATTTGTTATTATTATTTGTTATTTGTTGTTTTTTGCTGTCTGCGTTCTTTTCATTAGCTATCAGCTTCTTCAAGAAACGAATTTGGTCTGCAAAGTAAGCATTTTTTTTTGGATAATTCAAATTTAATCGCTGAATTATTTCAAGAGCCTTTGAATATCTGCCCTGTTTTATGTAAATCTTGGCCAAAGTCTCCGTAAAATAGCCTTCATCGCCATCATTTGACGGTTCCGGCTGCGGTTCTGGCTCGGGCTTGTAGGTGGGTTGCTCCTGCAGTTGTATCTTCGCTCCATCCTGGTTAAGGAAATCGTCGATGAGCGACTGTCCCTTGAGTTGCGGCACTGGCCCCTCATTCTTTTCCTCGTCCTCGTCTTCAGTCTTGAGGAGATAAGCCACATAGTCGACAGCGGCATCGGCTGGTGTCGGGCGCACCTTTCTGCCGTCGGTTTCACCGTCAGCCGACTCTGGATTGGAGTCAAGATAATTGTCGATGATTGACAATGTGCGGTTGGTCTCGCCCTGATGCTTGCGTGCGGCTGCCGCGGCTGCTGCCTCCTCAGCCGCTATCTCGGCAGCCGTCTTTATCTTGTAGCGTGCTCCCTCAACGAGGTCGAACAACAGACGGCGGTCGGATATGTAAAGCGATGAGCGGCGCAGTTCGTCGTCGAATGCCGTGTCGTGGAGCAGATACATGTTCTTGAGCATCAGCAGACGCGCTGTCTGATAATATGGATAGAGCGCGACAAGGCTTCGGAGCTCGTAGAGAGTCTCCTTGTTCAAGAGTTCAGGATGTTCTATAAGACGAACTAAGTCCACTTTTTACTAATGTTTAATTATTAATGTTTACCAGTTGGCCACTGTAGCGTTGAAAATCTGTTCTGCAAGGTCCTTCACCATCTGCGTGACGAGTTCTTCCTGCACAGAGGCAAGGCTCTGTGTTGTCTCGTAAGACTTGGTGGCTGTGAACTGCCGCTCGAAGTCCTCGTTGTGGTTCACATTGTTGGTGAAACGCACGTTGACCGTTATCGACAGTTCTGTCTGTGCAGAGCGTCCGTCAGCCGCCACCGACTTGTTGCGTTGTGAATACTGCGTTATCTCGCCCTCAATCTTCAGGTCGCCACCACGCTTCACTTGAACAAGCTTGGTGTGGTTGGCAAACTCATCCTTGAGTTGGTTGTTGAACATTGGTCCCATAGGTCCCCACACATAACTTGAACGAATCGGGAAGTCGGCTATCTGTATGGTCTTTGTCTTGGTGTAGTCGATGCTCGCGCCATTGAACTTGTAGCCCTTGAAGGCGCATGACGCGAGTGCCATGACAAGCACGACGAGCACAAATGGTGTATATATATAATGTGTAATACGTTTTCTTGATTTCATAAACACGTCCTTGTTATATTTTTCATTTGTCCAGTCCATACTGCTTTATGCGTCGATATAGCGTGCGGTCGGATATGCCAAGCTCCTGTGCAGCCTTCTTGCGGTTGCCGCCGTTGCGCTCAAGAGCCTTCTCCACAGCCTGACGTCCAATGTCGCTCAAGTTGAGACTGTCGCCTTCGGCTATGTTTATGCCGTCAGCATCATTCACCTCCTCGGCATCAACATCCTGATATGAGCTGAAATGCTGCGGCACTGAATCGGAATAGTGCTGCAAGGCATGAGTTCCGCCTTCTTCCATGCGCGACATCGGCGACTGCAATGCTGGCATGTGCCGGCTTGCGGCAAATGAGTCGAGTGCCCGGTTGTCGTCTATTTGCTTGCGCAACGACGTCACCTCACGACGCAGGTCGCTGACGTTGCCGCGCAGTTCATAGAGTATCTTGTAGAGAATCTCGCGCTCGTTCTCATAGGAGTGTGCGCCGGGAGTTGCAGTGGTGGTCAGCTCGGTGCTTTCCTGGTCCTTCGGGATGAAGTGCGACAGAGCCTCAGCGTCAATCTCACGCTTCTGGCTGAGCACCGACATCTGTTCTGTGATGTTCTTCAGCTGGCGCACGTTTCCGGGCCACTTATACTGGAGCATCATCTGCTTGGCGTCGTCGGTTAGTGTGATGCGCGGTATGCGATACTTCTCTGCCATCTGCATGGTGAATAGGCGGAACAACAGCAGTATGTCATCGCCACGGTCTCGCAACGGCGGCATCTGCACGGGGATTGTGTTTAGACGGTAGTAGAGATCTTCGCGGAAGCGGCCCTCGCTTATCGCCTTGTGCATGTTGACGTTGGTTGCAGCCACAATGCGCACGTCGGTCTTCATTATCTTCTGTCCGCCAACACGTATGTATTCACCCGTCTCAAGCACACGCAGCAGTCTTGCCTGTGTTGCGATAGGCAGCTCGCCCACCTCATCGAGGAATATCGTGCCCTTGTTGGCAATGCCAAAGTAGCCCTCGCTCTCGCCTATGGCACCCGTGAATGAGCCTTTCTCATGGCCGAACAGCTCGCTGTCGATAGTGCCCTCCGGTATTGAGCCACAGTTGATGGCGAAATATTTCTCGCGCTTTCGCGGTGAATTGTCATGTATTAGTCGTGGAATAATCTCCTTGCCCACACCGCTCTCGCCTACTATCAGTACGCTGAGATCAGTCGGCGCCACCTGTAAGGCAACGTCGAGCGCATGGTTCAAGGCATCGCAGTTGCCCACGATGCTGTAGCGTTGTTTTATTCTTTGAAGTTCAGAAGTGTCCATTTCGTAGCAAAATTACTCATAATTATTGATATAGGAACCAATATATGAGTAAAATTTATTGATTTTAAGTTTATGGCATCAGCCATTCACATTTTCTGTTTTCTGTTCCTGCGCGGCGGCATTTGAGTTGTCGGTAGCCTGGTTTACGCGCTGTGGCTGCTGACGGCGGTCAGAGTTGCGGTCGCCATTACGGTCGCCACGGAAATTGTTGTCACGTTTCTTTGGTATCGAGAAGCGCACCTTCTCGCTCTCGTCGCGCTTCTCATGATAGAGTTTCTGCAACGGGTTGGCAAGCGGTTCGTCGTGCTCGGCACGGTTGCGCGCTATGTCTATAGCCTCGAATATGGCGTGGCGCAATGCGCTCTCGTCGCTTGTGCCGCGTCCGGCTGCCTCGAAGTCGGGTGTGAGTGCAGGGGCGGTGCACACGAGTGGCAGCGATGCCACATAATATATGCCGTCGTTCTGCATGAGTGTGGTGAATGGTATCACAGCCTGGTCATCATACATGGCAAGCGTGCAGTCAAAGGCATCGCTGAGGTTCTGGCCGAAATACTCGTCGGCTGCATAAGGTCCATACACGTTTATGCCCTCGTCGGCAGCCTTGCAAACGGTAGGGCCGATTATGTTGCGTTCTTCCTCACCATCGATTGTCGGGTTGAGGGCAAGCACGGCAATGCGTGGGTTCGACAGGCGGAAGTCACGCTTCAAAGACTCGTTCACGAGGCGTATCTTCGCCATGAGGTTTTCCTCGGTGATGTGTGCCGGCACGTCCTTTATAGCCAGTCCGTCGGTGGCGAGTGCTATGCGCTGCGACTCGTTTATCATCATCTTCACACCCTTGGCACCGTCGCCGATGCTGGTCTCGGAATAAGACTTCAGTCCACGGTATGTGAAATTTGGGTCCGACATGTTTGTCGGGTCCACCGGACAAGCCACAAGCACGTCGAACAACTGGCTGCGGAAGTCGGTCATGGCGCGGTCAAGAGCCTTCAGTGCAGCCTCACCCGATTCCTTGGTAGGCACGCCAAGCTCCACCTTCACCTCATCGTCGAAGCAGGTGAGCAGGTTCACGCGTCCGTCCTGTGCGTCCTCAGCCTTGTTGATGATGCTGAAGTTGGCCTGCGTGTTCATCGCCTTGCGGTGGTAGGCTGCTATTTTCGGCGAACCATAGATAATCGGTGTGCACAGGTCGAGCATCTCCGGTTCTGCAAAGGTTTTAAAAATAAGTTCATATCCGATACCGTTGGTATCGCCATGCGTTATTGCAACGCGAATTTTTCTATCTTCCATTTATTATGATGTATATATTTACGATAATACTGATTACTAATCTACATGAACCGGCTTCCCATTCTTATTCTTATGCGCCATCGCGTCATGCTGAGAACCAACTCCGTGCCCCGTTTTACCGACGGTGCGCAGTACAGCTTCAAGCCGCATCACAAGATTGCGTTTTTTCTGTCCGGGTGCATACACAAAGCCTTCCACGGTGACGGGTGTGTGCTGCCGCAGTCCCCAGATGGTCCTCGCGACGAGCGGTCCGCCCATGGCGTCGCCCTTCATCTCCCACAGTCCGTGCCAATCGTGCCACGACAACCACCCAGTTCCTTCGCACGCATACTTCACGCGACACGACTCATGCACCGTCGTCATGTACATAGAGTCGGTTTCGCCCTTTATGTTCACGCGCATCACGCTGTCACGCTTGCTGAAGTTGCTGCCATAGACGCAGATGTTGAGCATTGCTGTCGGGGAGTCGTTGGATATCCACAGAAAGTCCTTGCCGCACTTGAAGGATGTCATGTCAGGCGGGATGAGCATGTCGAAACCGAACATGCGCTTCACCTCTGCCTCCATCTTCGGGTTGTGCTTGCGGCGCAAGTCAGCAATGGATATTGCCGTCTCGTGGCTCCTTATGCTGTCAATCACATTGGCAGAGAATCCACCGAGCCTGCCACCACTAACTTCCTCACGCAAAGCCGACGCTGACGGAGCACACAACACGACTATCACTTGCGGGTCGGCATACACATTATGCTTCACGCCAAGGCATACGCTGCTGTATTTCTTAGGATTGATGTCTACCAACAACAGAGAGCGCGCATATTTCAGCACTCCGCTCAAAGCCTCGTCCGTAGTTACAGTAGCCTCGCGCACGTCAAACATGGGTTCGCTCTGCGGCAGGCCCTCCATGTCGGCACTCAAGGCGTTGTACACAATGCTGTCGACGTCGCCCGCCACTGTCACCTCATACGGCATACCGCCGCTTCGTGGCAACATGTCGCCACGATTGTCACACGACAAGAGGAGCAATGCGGCAAACACCGCAACAACAAAAGCTGAAAATCTCATAATTCAATTTGAACAGGATTTGTATGTCTTTACACACCTTCACCTGTCATCAACGTTTTTATCCTCTGCCTAACGTTCCTGTTCATGGCGCTGTTCCTCAATGGTCTTTGCGGTTGACAGCAGTCCACAGGCAGCGAAGATGTCCTGTCCGCGGCTTGCGCGGATGGTTGTTATGATGCCGTGGTTGTTGAGATAGTCGCGGAACGCCTCCATTTTCTGGTCGTCGCAGCCTTCGAGGTCGACGTTCGGGATTTTGTGGAAGCGTATGAGGTTGAAGCGGCAGAAGAGTCCCTTGGTGAGCTTGACGATCTCACGCGCATGTGTCATTGAGTCGTTCACTCCACGGAACATGATATACTCAAACGACAGGCGGCGCTGATGCGAGAAGTCGTACTCGCGCATGAGGTCTACAATCTCTGTGATTGACATTCCGCGCTCTGCCGGCATGAGCATCGCGCGCTGCTCCGGTATCGGCGAGTGCATACTGATAGCCACATGGCACTCGCTCTCGTCGAGAAATCTCTTCAGCTTTTTCCTCACGCCTACGCTGCTCACCGTGATGCGCTTCGGACTCCATGCGTAGCCGTAGTCAGACGTCAGCACTTCGGTTGCCTTGAGCACATTGTCGAGATTGTCCATCGGCTCGCCCTGTCCCATAAACACAATGTTGGTGAGGTTGTCGCGCTCCGGCAGGGAATATATCTGGTTGAGAATGTCGGCCACTGTCAGGTAGCCCTCAAAACCCTGCTTGCCTGTCTGACAGAACAGGCAGTTCATCTTGCAGCCCACCTCCGACGACACGCACAGCGTGGCGCGGTCGTGGTCGGGTATGTAAACCGTCTCCACATGCTTGCCCGATGCCGTCGGGAAGAGGTACTTGATGGTGCCGTCCTTCGACTTCTGGCATTCAATGTGGGGCATGCATCCGATGGTATATTCGGCGGCAAGCTTCTCGCGGTTTGCCTTTGATATATTGGTCATGTCGTCGATTGACGCGACATGCTGCACGTATAACCACTTGGCTATCTGTCCTCCGGTAAAGGCTGGCATACCAAGCGACTTGGCAACTTCCTTTAGCTCGTAGAGCGAAAGTCCGAGCAGTGGTTTCTTGTTTTCTGTCATATTTTTATGTAATTGTTTGATGCAAAGTTACAGATTTTCATTGATATATGCTAATTATTTTGCAATTGCTTCGCAATTACCGCCCTGCTTGCCGTTGTTTTGGGGCGCCAGCGGTGAAATGCGTTAACTTTTATTTTGTCATTTGCTAAAAATTTCTTAATTTTGCAAAAGTTTACAGGTAACTATTGTATTATATTTATTTTTATCACTAATTATCGAGAATGAAAACATTCGATTTCAAGCCACAGTTGTTCTCCACACTGAAGACGTACAACAAGAAGACTTTCATGAGCGACCTCATGGCCGGCATCATTGTGGGCATTGTAGCCCTGCCTCTCGCCATCGCCTTCGGCATCGCCTCGGGAGTGACACCAGAGAAAGGCATCATCACGGCCATCGTAGCCGGTTTTATCATCTCGCTGCTCGGCGGCAGCAAAGTGCAGATTGGAGGTCCTACGGGTGCTTTCATCATCATCATCTACGGCATCATTCAGAAATACGGGCTTGAGGGCCTTACCATAGCCACGCTTATGGCAGGCGTGTTTCTCATCCTGTTTGGCGTGCTGAAGCTCGGCACCATCATCAAGTATATCCCCTACCCTATTGTTGTAGGCTTCACGAGCGGTATCGCCGTTACCATCTTCACGACACAGATTAAGGACCTCTTCGGCCTGTCCATCGACTCCGTGCCTTCCGACTTCATCGAGAAGTGGGGATGCTACATACAGCACTTCTCCACTGCCGACCTGTGGTGCTCCATCGTAGGCATCCTGAGCGTGGTGATAATTGCCGTCACGCCTAAGTTCAGCAAGAAAATACCAGGCTCGCTAGTTGCAATCATTGTCATGACCATCGCCGCCCTGTTGCTCAAGCAGTACTGCGGCGTCACAACCATCGAGACCATCGGCGACCGCTTCAACGTGAGCAATGAGATTCCTGCCGTGCAGGTGCCCAGCATGACTTGGGACACCATCAAGAGCCTCGTTGCCCCGGCATTCACCATCGCGGTGCTAGGCGCCATTGAGTCGCTGCTCTCTGCCACCGTTGCCGACGGTGTGATTGGCGACCACCACAACTCCAACACCGAGCTTATCGCCCAGGGCATTGCCAACATCGCCTCGCCGCTCTTCGGCGGCATACCTGCCACAGGTGCCATAGCCCGCACAATGACCAACATCAACAACGGCGGACGCACTCCTGTTGCCGGCATCATTCATGCCATTGTGCTGCTGCTCACCTTCCTCTTCTTCATGCCGCTCGCCAAGTACATTCCGATGGCTTGCCTCGCCGGTGTGCTCGTTATCGTGTCATACGGCATGTGCGGCTGGCGCTCGTTCCTCGCACTGATGAAGAATCCGAAGAGCGACGTCACTGTGCTGCTCATCACTTTCTTCCTGACCATCATCTTCGACCTTACCGTTGCTATCGAGGTTGGCCTCATCATTGCCTGCCTGTTGTTCATGAAGCGTATGTCGGAGACTACCGACGTGAAGGTTATCATGGACGAGATTAACGAGGAGTCGGACATCGTGAAGGGCAACCTTGAGCACCTCACCATCCCGCAGGGTGTCGAGGTTTACGAAATCAATGGTCCTTACTTCTTCGGAGCAGGCAACAAGTTCGAGGAAATCATGGCTGCGTTCGGCGACCGCCCGAAGGTGCGCATCATACGTATGCGCAAGGTGCCGTTTGTCGATTCCACTGGCATCCACAACCTTACCAACCTCTGCATCATGAGCAAGAACGAGGGCATACAGGTGGTGCTGTCGGGTGTCAACGAGAAGGTGCACTCACAGCTCCAGAAGGCCAAGTTCTACGACATCCTTGGCGAGGAGAACATCTGCAGCCACATCAACCTGGCGCTTGAGCGCGCCAAGGAAATAATAAAGTAGGCAGTGTAACATTTTCTTAGCGCAACACCCAATATTCCCACAAGCGTGGCAGGCATATCTCGCGACAGCAGATCGTGACGGATATGCCAGCTACGCTTTTTTCGTCATTTTTATTACAATATAAATGTTTTATTCGGGATTTTTGGCTAATTTTGCACCTAATGAAAAGAATTATAACCATATTGTTTGCTACCATAGCCAGCTTGACTGCCATGCAAGCCCAGGAAAGCCAGACGGCATACAACTTCCTGCGCCTGCCTGTCAGCGCCCATGCTGCCGCGCTTGGCGGCGACAACATCACCATCATAGAGGACGACCCGTCGCTTATGTTCCACAACCCGGCACTGCTGTCGTCGATAAGCGACAAGACCATCGCCTTGAACTTCATGACCTACATGTCGGGCTCCACCACGGCGAGCGCGTCGTTCAACCGCAATGTGGGCGACAAGGCATCGTGGGCTGTGAGCGGACAGTTCATCAACTACGGCTCCATGCGCGAAATGGACGATACGGGACAGCAGACCGGCGACTTCTCTGCCAAGGACATTGCCGTGAGCGGCTACTTCTCCTACATGCTGAGCAACCGCATAGCCGGCGGCATCACCGCACGCTTCCTGACGTCCTACATAGGCAACTACAACAGCATCGGCATGGGCTTCGACCTCGGGCTTAACTATTTCGACCCCGACAACGACCTGTCAGTGTCGCTTGTTGCCAAGAACCTCGGCGGACAGCTCAAGGCCTACAACGACGACTACGACCCCATGCCTATCGACATACAGCTCGGAGCCAGCAAGCAGTTTGCCCACACGCCGTTCCGCCTGTCGGCCACGCTTGTCGACCTCAATCACTGGGGCTACCGCTTCCTCAACCACCTTGTAGTGGGTGTTGACGCGTCGCTGTCGCAGTCGCTGTGGCTCGGGGCGGGCTACAATTTCAGGCGAGCCGACGAGATGGGCATCGAGAACAGCGACGGCAAGAGCTCACACGGAGCCGGACTGTCGTTTGGAGCAGGCGTCAACCTCGACCGCTTCAAAATCAATGTAGCCTACGGAAAATACCACGTGTCAAGTTCTTCGATTATCGTCAACGCGGCATTTTCTTTGTAAAGAGCCAAAAATAAAAACAGGAGAAAGTAATCACTATAATAAATGAAAAGGATAATTATCGCCATCGACGGCTATTCATCGTGCGGAAAGAGCACAATGGCTAAGGACCTCGCTCGCGAGGTGGGTTATATCTATGTGGACACAGGAGCAATGTACCGCTCAGTGACGCTGTTCGCCATGCGCAACAACCTGTTCGACAGCAATGGCAACATCAACACCGAGAAGCTTGAGAAGATGTTGCCCGACGTGAAGATTTCGTTCAAGCTCAATGCCGAGACAGGACGCCCCGAGACATGCCTCAACGGTGAGGTTGTGGAGAAGGAAATCCGCTCGCTTGAGGTGTCACAGCATGTCAGCCCGATAGCCGCGCTGCCTTTCGTGCGCGCCAAGCTCGTGGAGCAACAGCAGGCCATGGGCAAGGAGAAGGGCATCGTGATGGACGGACGCGACATCGGCACCGTGGTGTTCCCCAATGCCGAACTCAAGATTTTCGTCACGGCGTCTGCCAAGATTCGTGCCGAGCGGCGCTTCAAGGAACTGCAGGCCAAGGGTATGCCTGCCGACTTCGACGCCATACTGAAGAACGTTGAGGAGCGCGACTACATCGACACCCACCGCGAGACATCGCCTCTAAAGCAGGCCGACGACGCTCTCGTGCTCGACAACAGCAACATGACCATCGCCGAGCAGAAACAGTGGCTCATGGAAAAGTTCAACGAAAAAACCAAATAAGTTATGGAAAAACTTCACAACGACAAACTGACTATCGAAGTTTCCGACCTTGGTGCCGAACTTCAGAGTATCAAGGACGCCGAGGGCAATGAATACCTCTGGCAGGGCGACGACAAATACTGGGGACGCCGCTCGCCCATCCTCTTCCCTATCGTCTGCGGACTGTGGAAGGGCACCTACCGCACCGAGGGAGAGACATTCCAGCTCGGACGCCACGGATTCGCACGCGACATGAACTTCCAACTGATGAAGCAAACTGAGTCGAGCGTCACCTACGTGCTGTCGGAGACCGAGAACACTCTCCGCCAGTATCCATACCACTTCATGCTGTCGGTCACTTACAAGCTCGTCAACAACGAGATTCACGTGATTTGGCACGTACACAACACCGACACACGCGAAATACACTTCCAGATTGGCGCTCACCCGGCTTTCAACCTCCCGGGCATCACCGAGGGTGAACCGATAAAGGGCGTGCTTAGATTCGACAACACCGGCAAAATCGACCGCATATACGGCAACCACGAGGGCTGCATCACCGACGACCGCTACCCGCTGCCAACTCTCGAAGGCGGACTGATGCCTTTCAACGAAGAGACGTTCAAGGACGATGCCATCGTTATCGACCACTGCCAAATCCACTCCATCGAAATCCTCAACCCCGAGGACGCGCGCCCCGTCGTGACCGTCAGCTTCAACGCGCCGTGCGTTGGCATCTGGACCCCCTACGGCAAGAACGCTCCTTTCATCTGTCTCGAACCGTGGTACGGCGTACACGACCACTACGAATACAAGGGACAGTTCCGCGACAAGTATCTCATGAACCACCTGCAGCCGGGTGCGTCGTTCATGAGCGAATACGTCATAAAAATCGGAGAATAAGGATAACTAATACACTGTTTAAAACTACAAAATGGAGTTGACAAGACAATTTAAATTCCATATTTACACCCTCTTGCTTATTGCCGCATGTTGCCTCATGGCAGCGTGCGGCAACAAGCCCACATACAACAAATCCACGCTTGCCTGTGTCAAGCAGCTCTACAAACAGGCTGCCGAGGCTCAGAAGCAAAGCGACTACAACAAGGCGAAAGCCCTGTACGACAAGATTCTGCACTTCCGTCCTTCCGACAACACCGCCAACGACAGCCTGCTGCCCATCGTGAGCAAGTCAATCACGCAGATTATGAACACCTACCAGAGCAACGGCGAGCCTGACGAGTGTGTGCAATATCTTAAGAAACTGAAGAATTCGAATAATATTATCCTGCATGACATGTGCCAGCGCGACATCAGCGTGACGCTTGCCTATGCCCTCTCGCGCACCGAAAACGTGAAAGGGGCTGCCGAAGAGATGGACCGTGCCATGCGGATGACTCAATACAATACATCCCCCGACCGGCTGTTCCGCGACTATGCCTACGCGGCAGCCGTCTACTTCTGCTTGCCCGAACGCAAGGATGACGTGACGAAATACGGCAGCCTGGCGCTGCAGGAGATTCCAAGATGCGAGAACAAGACCGGAGAGTCGTGGGTGGCGGCTGTTCTCGGCATGTCGTTCATACGTAACGGCGAGCTGAGCAACGCCCTCAACATGTTCAAGCAGAGCTATGTGAATGCCGCCGAACGAAACGACACGCTGAGCATGGCGAACACGCTCAACCTCATGGCGAACATCATGATCAACTGGAACCTCTTCGACTATGCCAACGACTATTCCACACGGGCTGTAGAGCTGAGCATGAGCGTGAGGGACAAGAACCCAAAGATTTGCTCCAACATTCTTGCCAACAAGGCGCTGATTATGGAGAAGTTCGGGTATGCCGACTCCACTCGCATGTTTCTCGACAAAGCCTATGAGTACACCAAGGACCTGCCCTACAACAGCGGCAACTCCGACATCGACCTCATACGCGGCGAGATGCTTGCCAAGCGACCCTCAACACGACAGCAGGGACTGCGCATCCTGAAGAACGTGGCTCAAAATGCCACGTCGGGCATTCGCACCAAGGCACTCTACATGCTCGCGCAGGAGCACATCGCCCACAACGAGACGGCGGCGGGCGAAGCGGCGCTCGACAGCACCATCAAGACGCTGAGCATCAACACGTCGCCAATTCTCGTGAACAACATCTATGAGTATGCGCTCGACTACTATGTGACTACCGACAACAATGCCAAAATCATACAGCTTGCCCACGACCTCAACCACAGCAACAAGACGCTGTCAAACAACGACGTGCTCAAGCAGACGGCTGAGAGCATCGTGGAGTTCAAGACCAAGGAGCGCTCCGAGGAACTCGACTGGCAACAGATGCAGATTGAACAGAAGAAGAAGTTCATTGCCATCTACACAGTCGTCACCTTGCTGGTGCTCGCCGGAGTAACCGTCACATTCCTCATAAAACGGCGCTATGCCGTGCTGCAACAGAAGTATGCCGAGCAGCAACTCGAAAACCTCTCCTACAAACTGGAGGCTATGGCGCGCGACAAGGAGGCGCTCACCGACCGACTCATCTCGCAACAGCAACAGCTGCAATTCCACGACAGCGAACTCAGCGCCATCGACACACCCGAAACGCCCGACATCAACCTCAGCCATACGCGCATACAGGACAAGGAGGGCGAGAACCGGTTCCGCAACATGTTCCACCAGCTCCACCCCAACTTCCTCAACCGACTGCGCGACGAGGTGCCGGGCATCAGCCGACGCGAGGAGATGCTTGCCATGCTCATCGCACTGAAGCTTGACAACAGCCAGGTGGAGAACATCATGTGCATAGCGCGCAGCAGCATCAACATGGCGCGCTACCGACTCAGGATGAAGATGCACCTCAACCGCGAGGACAGCCTCGACGAGGCTATTCTCAACATCCTCACCAACAGTGCCGCCCAGAAATAAACGGCACGCGGGCTACAAAAAAGCTGAAAGGGGTTGCAGAACACCAAAGTTCTGCAACCCCTTTCAATATATCTTGTAATTAATAAAGTTTCTTTAAAAAAGTCTCACAATTACTTTGTGAGAAACATGTTATTGTTTACTACTACAGCCTGAGCTGCTGCTACACAACATGCCAATACAATTAAACTTGCGATCATCATAATAATTTTCCTTTCTTTATTTTATTTGTTATCCTAAATTCTTTGTTATCCTAATCTCTTTTACCTTAGTCTGTGTGTATGTGATGTTCTTCATGAATGGTTCTCGCGAACCACCGTCTTTTATTTTGTGAAGTCCATCTTGTTGTTAACGACTACAGCCTCAACAACAGCTGCACAACAAACTGCGAAAATAAAACCAAAAATCATCATAATACTAATCCTTTCTTCTTTTGTTATCCTAATCTTTTTTACCTCGTAGCCCTGCCAGCGCAAGGCTGCAAGACCAATACCCGAACTCGCTTCCGTCAAGCCTTCTGAAGCTCTTCATCAGCTCGTTCGTTTTAACAGGTGCAAAGGTAATGCCTTTTGTGCACGCACACAAATTTTCAAGGCAATAAATGCGTCTTGTCGTATATTTATTGATTTTAGTCAACGGCTTGTCCTAAATTTGTGCCAAAGAGTCAGTCTGTGGCACATTTGACAGATTAATTAAGGTTAAGGATTGCCGTAATCGGGAAGTTTTTCGTACTTTTGCTGACCGTAAGGCGCACAGGATGGCACACCACCCTGCCATATACACCTTATTAATAACAAATACATTAACAATTAGAATATGAAAGACGTTCCAGTATTGCTGCTCACGGGTTATCTGGGCAGCGGAAAGACAACATTGGTCAACCGCATCCTTTCCAACAAGAAAGGCATAAAGTTCGCCGTTATCGTGAATGACATCGGCGAGGTGAACATCGACGCAAGCCTCATCCAGCAGGGCGGCGTTGTCAACCAGAAGGACGACAGCCTTGTGGCTCTTCAAAACGGCTGCATCTGCTGCACGCTGAAGATGGACCTCGTTGAGCAACTCAAGGACATTGTCAACGAGAAGCGTTTCGACTATATCGTGATTGAGGCGAGCGGCATCTGTGAGCCGGCTCCTATCGCGCAGACCATCTGCTCGATTCCTACGCTCGGTCCGCAGTATGTTGTCAACGGCGCGCCGCGCCTCGACTGCATCGTGACCGTGGTTGACGCACTGCGCATGAAGGACGAGTTTGGCGGAGGCGATGCCCTGCAGAAGCAGGACCTCGACGAGGACGACCTTGAGAACCTCGTAATCCAGCAGATTGAGTTCTGCAACATCATACTGCTCAACAAGGCGTCTGAGGTGAGCGCCGAGGAATACAACCACCTTGTGGAGATTATCCACGCCATACAGCCCAAGGCTGTAATCATGCCGTGCGACTATGGCGACATCGACCTCGACCGCATACTCAACACCCACATGTTCAACTTCGACGAGGTGGCTACATCGGCTGCATGGATTGACGAGCTTGAGCACCACCATGGCGACGAGGATGATGATGATGACGATGAGCATGAGCATCACCACGACCACGACGAGCATGAGCATCATCATCACGACCATGAGCACCATCATCACCACGACCACGACCATGAGGGCGGTGAGGTTGAGGAATACGGCATCGGCACATTCGTCTACTACCGTAGAAAGCCGTTCGACATGAACTTCTTCGACAACTTCGTTGCCAAGCTGTGGCCGAAGAGCGTCATCCGTGCCAAGGGCATCTGCTGGTTCAAGGACCAGCCCGACATGTGCTACCTCTTCGAGCAGGCGGGCAAGCAGATTGGTCTGAAGAACGCCGGACAGTGGTACGCCACAATGCCTGAGAACGAGCTGAAGGATCTTCTCGCCCGCGAGGAAGGCTTGCGCCAGGACTGGGACGAGAAGTACGGCGACCGTATGCAGAAAATTGTCTTCATCGGCCAGAACATGGACAAGAAGACCATCAAGGAACAGCTCGACATGTGCCTGACCGACTAACTGGGAGAGGGGGCGCCCTCGCCCCCGGCACAACTGGGAGAGGGGGCGCCCCGCCCCCAGTTATTCTTTCTTGCGTCCAAACCACCCGTTCTTCATGCTGTAATAATCAAATGCAGTCATGAATATCCCGAACAATATGGCTTGGATGACGTTTCCTTTCCAGTTGATGGAATTTCCAGACAGCAGCATGTCTCCAATTGTGTTCAGCAAGAAGAACACCACTGTATACCAAAAACAATATTTTGCCAACAGGTTTTTGTTTTTCTTTTCCATAGCTTTCGTTTTTTCACACTTGTTTCTTCCTCGGGTCTGCCAGCGTTATCACCTCGCAGTCGGTGAACCGCGCCCCGTCGATGGTCAGGCGCACGAGTGTGCGCTCCTTGTGCCATCCCTGCAGTCCGGCTGCCCCGGGATTGATGTGCAGCAGTCCAAGCTCCTTGTCATACTTTATTTTCAGAATGTGCGAGTGTCCGCTGATGAACAGCTTTGGCGGGCGTTCCATTATCTGGCGCGCGATGCTGCGGTCGTACTTGCCCGGGTAGCCGCCTATGTGCTTCATCAGCACGTCAACATCCTCACACTTGAAGCGCAGCACATCCTTGAACATCAGCCTCAGGTCGCCGCCGTCGCCATTGCCGCACACGGCGCGCAGCGGACGGAAGGCGGCAAGACGCTCGGCAAGTTCCGTGGAGCAGAAGTCACCGCAATGCCATATCTCGTCACACGGCTCGAAATATTCAAGGTAGCGGTCGTCCCAATAGGAATGGGTGTCGCTGATTATGCCAATCTTCTTCATCCGAGCACTTTCCTGATGTAGTCGGCAATGAAGTTCTTTGTGCCCTCAAGTCCGAGTCGCGAGGAGTTGACGCAGAGGTCGTAGCTTGCGCTTCCGCCCCATGTCTTGCCGGTGTAGTAGTTGTAGTAGGAAGAACGGGTGCCTTCGCGGTTGGCAATAATCTTCTTTGCCTCTTCGGGCGAGCAGTTGTTGCGCTCCTGAATGTTGTGGATGCGCTCGTCGAGGTCGGCGGTGATGAACACCGTCACCATGTTCTTGTGCTCGCGCAGCACGTAGTCGGCACAGCGGCCCACAAACACGCACGACGACTCGTCGGCAGCCTTGCGTATGGCGTCGCTCTGCAGGCGGAAGAGGTTCTCCTGCGACAGACCGTTGTCGTAGAACGACGAGTCGCTGATGAACGGCACGTGCATATGGAAAATCTGGTCGAGGAAGCCCTTGCGCTCGTCGTTCTCCTCGAAGAACTCCTCGCTGAAGCCGCTCTCCTTTGCCGCGAGGTTGAGCACCTCGCGGTCGTAGAACTTGCATCCGAACTCCTCGGCAAGCATCTTTGCTATTATGCGTCCGCCGCTGCCAAGCTGCCGGCCGACGCTTATTATGATTTTCTCGTTTTTCATATATCTTTAGGCTTTTAATTTCTTTATGTATCTGGTGAGCATCGTGACAGCCACGACAGCCGAGATAACGTCGCTGATAGGCTGCGAGTACCACACGCCGTCGACCTGGTAGAAGTTGGGCAGCACGAGCAGCAACGGCAGGAAGAAGAGCAGCTGGCGCGAGAGCGACAGCAACATGCTGACCTTTGCCTTGCCGATGCTCTGGAAAAAACCCGTGCACACCATCTGAGCGCCAACCACCGGGAAGGCAATCATGTTGATGCGTATGGCATGTTCGGAAATGCGTATCAGCGTCTCGTCGGTGGTGAACAGACGGGCGCACTCGTAAGGCAGTGCCTGGGCTATGACGAAGCCCAGCGTGGCAATGCTCACGGCTACTATCATAGTGTACTTCAGCACGGTTATCAGGCGGTCGTAGTTGCGCGCTCCATAGTTGTAGCCGGCAATCGGGAACATGCCCTGGTTCATGCCCATGTTTATCATGATGAAGATGAACGCTATCTTGTTGGTGATGCCGAACGCTCCCACTGCCATGTCGCCGCCGTGACGGGTCAGGGCGTTGTTGATGAATATGATTACTATGCACGAGCACACATTCATGGCGAACGGAGACATGCCTATGGCTATGATGTTGTTTATGATGTGCTTCACGGGGCGGTAGATGCCGCGCTTGAAGTGGACTATGCAATGGGGGTTGCTGAAGATGCGCAGCTGCCACGTCAGCACTATCGCCTGCGCGATGATGGTGGCGAGGGCGGCTCCGCCGATGCCCATGTGCAACGGCCAGATGAATATAGGCGACAGTATGGCGTTGAGCACTACGGTCATGATGGACGCCATCATTGCCGAGCGCGGCTTCGAGGCGGCGCGCAGTATGGCGTTCATGCCGAAGAACATGTGGGAAATCACGTTGCCGGCAAGCGTGATGACCATATACTCACGCGCATAGGGCAGCGTGGCGTCGCTCGCTCCGAAGAACCGCAGTATGGGGTTGAGGAACAGGAGGGTGATGATGCTGAACGCCACACCGATGATGAGGTTCAGCGTGACGGCATTGCCGAACACGTGCTCCGCCGTCTGGTAGTCCTTCTGTCCGAGCTTGACTGATATGCATGTCGATGCTCCCACACCGACGCCGGCGCCGAATGCGGCGCCAAGGTTTTGCAAAGGGAATGTGATGGCAAGTCCGCTGATTGCCAGTGCGCCGCAGCCCTGTCCGATGAAGATGCTGTCGGTCATGTTGTAGAGCGACGCCGCTGTCATGGCGGCAATGGCGGGCAGGGCATACTGCATGAGCAGCTTGCCCACGGGCTTTGTGCCGAGTTCGAGGGTCGCCTGTTTGCTTTTGTCCATTTCTTTTTTTAAGTAAAAACAATAAATTACTCTCCGTAGATTTCCTTCAGCTTCGCCCCGAGCTTGTCGCCGCGCAGGTCGGCAGCCACGATGGTGCCGTCGGGAGCCACGAGGAAGCTTGCGGGGATTGACGTTATGCCGTAGGTCTGTCCGGCGATGGTCTGCCAGCCCTTGAGGTCGGACAGGTTTATCCAGCCGAGCTGCATGTCGCTGATGGCTTTCTTCCAGTTCTCAAGCTTGTTGTCGAACGACAGGCCCACAATCTCAAAGCCCTTGGAGTGGTACTTGGCGTAGTTGGCCTTCACGTTTGGCATCTCGCCGCGGCACGGACCGCACCATGAAGCCCAGAAGTCGATGAGCACATAGTTGCCCTTGCCGAGATATTCCGACAACTTATGGGGCTTGCCGTCGACGTCGTTCTCCTCGATGTCCACAAACTTCTTGCCTATGAAGGCTGCCTTCTTTGCTAGCACAGCCACATAGCTCTTGGCGCCGGCGAGGGCTGGATGGTTGGCGTAAGGATGCTTTGCGTCGAAGAGCTCCTTCAACTCCGGATATTCCAGATTGTAGATAATGTCGCCCAGGAAGGCGGCAGGGATGAGGTTGTCGCCATTCGCCTTTACAATCTCAAGCTTGCGCTGCGACACCTTCTCGTCGGCAGCCTCAAGCTTTGGCTGGAGTTCCTTCAGCTTCGCCATGCGATCCTCCTTAGACAGTTCATGGTTGTTGTACAACTCTGAAATCTGCATGTAGATTGGAGTCATCTCTGCGCTCATCTTGTCGAGCTCGCGGTCGTAGGCGTTGAGCTTGGTGTTGAGGTCGGAGCCGTGAAGTTCGTTGGTGTTGAGGTCGGCTGTGATGGGCGTGCCGTCGTTGAAGAAGGCGCGGTAGTCCTGCTTTGTGGTGGTGAGTCCGAGCAGGGCGTCCTTTGCTCTCTTGCCCTTCAGGGTGAACGAATTGGCCACTACATTGGCGCTGTCGATCAGTTCAGGACGGCGTCCGTCCATGTCCATCACGTAGACCTTCTGCACTCCTGCGGGACACGTGCCCTTGATATTATACTCCACATTCTGCTGTGCGAATGTGGCTGTTGCAACAATTGCCATTGCTGCGGTTGTGATGATGTTCTTCATAAATTATATGTTTTTGTTATTGCAAAAATACTTATTTTCTGTCATTAGCACAAATAAATCATGCAATTAAAGTGCAAATGTGTCCTTTATTTTTAGTAACTTTGCACCCTCAAACAAGGGTGACGCGCCATCCGCGAGGTTGGCGTCCCGGCTATAGAGTGCTTGGTAAACCTCTTTAAAAACAAGAAACATGCAAACAAACAAGAAACAGGTGAGCGTGCTGTTTATGCTTTTCAGCACGCTGTTCTGCGTTTGCCTGATTACGGCAAACGTGCTGGAAACAAAGCAAATCTCACTCGGACTGTTCGGCATCAGCATCACAGGCGGACTGATCGTGTTTCCCATCTCCTACATCATCAACGACTGTGTGTGCGAGGTGTGGGGCTACGGCAAGACACGCCTGCTGATATGGCTCGGCTTCGCCATGAACTTCCTGTTCGTGGCGTTCGGTGCTCTGTGCGACGCGCTGCCCGCCGCGCCCTACTGGACCAATGACGCCGGTTTTCACGCCGTGTTCGGACTGGCTCCGCGCATCGCCTTCGCCTCATTCCTGGCTTTCCTCGTTGGCTCGTTTGTCAACGCCTATGTGATGAGCCGGATGAAAATACAGTCGGGCGGCAAGAACTTTTCGGCACGCGCCATCCTCTCGACGGTGTATGGCGAGGCTGCCGACTCCGTGATTTTCTTCCCTCTCGCGCTTGGCGGCGTGGTGCCGTTGAAGGAACTGCCTGTGCTCATCGTGTCGCAGGTGGCGCTCAAGACCCTCTACGAAATCATCGTGCTGCCCTTGACCATCAGAGTGGTGAAAGCCACGAAGCGACTTGAGGGCGAGGATGCCTACGACGAGGGCATGAACTACAGCGTGTGGAAAATATTCAGCATTTAGCTTGATTAAGACTGGTGTTTTAACAAAAACAATAAAAACACCAGGCTATGGGCAAAACCCTCCGGGTTTATAAATAAAAGGAAAAATGCCTCAACGAGAGCAAGCTCTCGACCGGCATTTTCCCTTTTATTTATGTGCTGCAAGCAGCACTTGCCCATAGCCTGGCGATAAACATAAAAAACATTGGCACAATCTACAATCTAATAATTTCGTAGCAATGAATAATATTATTCATCATTAATGAACAATGTGATTTGCATCAATGAACAATGTGATTTGCATCAATGAATTTTGCGCCAATGTTTTTTATGTTTATTGCCCGATTGTGGGCTAAGTGCTGCTTGCAGCACCAATATAAGTCTTGGCGGATGGGCGTCGAGAGCTTGCTCTCGTAAGAACATTCACCAAGACTTATATTGAAACCCGAAGGGTTTTGCCCACAATCGGGTGTTTTTTATGTTTTTGTCAAAAATAAATTTTGTCAAAAGTAAAGTAAAGTAAAGCAAAGAAAACATTTCATCATAAAATATAGCAACAAAAATATGGCTACAAATTCAGAAAACCGCCGCGACGAGGGTCTGAAGGCTCTTGGCGCCAAGACAAAGTATCGTGACGACTACGCACCCGAGGTGCTTGAGACATTCATCAACAAACACCAAGGCAACGACTATTGGGTGAGGTTCAACTGCCCAGAGTTCACGTCGCTGTGCCCTATCACAGGTCAGCCCGACTTTGCCGAAATCCGCATCGCCTACGTGCCCGACGT
Source organism: Prevotella sp. (assembly GCA_050875085.1). Classification (GTDB taxonomy): domain Bacteria; phylum Bacteroidota; class Bacteroidia; order Bacteroidales; family Bacteroidaceae; genus Prevotella. The sequence goes on from JBNMLZ010000015.1 coordinate 26,202, forward strand.
GAAGATGGTGGAGAGCAAGAGTCTCAAGCTCTATCTCTTCAGCTTCCGCAACCACGGCGACTTCCATGAGGACTGCGTGAACATCATCATGAAGGATCTCATCCGACTGATGGACCCGAAATACATCGAAGTGACCGGAATATTCACACCTCGCGGCGGCATCTCAATATGGCCCTACGCCAACTACGGCAAGCCCGGAACAAAGTTTGAAAAGCTTGCTGAAGAGCGTTTCGCCAAGCACGACATGTAAAATTCAGGGGCGGGCGTGTCCAACTGAAAGCGTTAAACAACACTCCAGACTCCATAAAGTTATCCCGTAATGGAATTACCATTACCTTGTAACGGCATTACGGGAACTTTGTAACGACGCTACAAAAGTCCCGTAACGTCATTACAAAGTTCCCGTAACATAAAAAAATTTTTTTAAGAGGGAATATTCCCTAAAAACTACTGTTCCACAACTCTTATTTCAGCAAGATTGTCTGCCGACACATTGTCGGTCATATAAGCCTTGCGATAGTCCTTGCCCTTCACGCGCAAGGTGATGTCCTTAACATCCACCTTCTTCACATTGCGGAAATACATGCCCCAACATGGGAACACGGGCCATTCACTCGTTGAATGTGTCTTGAACCAGTCGGGCAACGACGGGTCGTCAATACCGTCAAACTCCATGTCGCAACGGCGCATCACGACGAGGTCGGTGGGCGCAGTGCCCCAGCTCTTCACCGACAGTGCCATGCGCGTGATGCCGCGCGCGCAGATGTCCTCAACGGTGATGCGGCCTGCCGTGTTGTCGTTGCCCAGCGTCACGGAGAGCGGCGTGAGCACACGGCTGATGCGGTTGCGGCGGATGAGGATGTTGTCGACGCGCCCCGGTGCCTTGCCCCACGCGCCAGGCTCAAGGTTGATGCCTGCCTCGGAGTTGGTGCGGTGCGACGTGATGTGCTCAAACATTCCCGGACCGTATATGTTGCAGTCGGACACCTCAACGCCGTCCGACGGCATTATCATGCGTATGCCGTTGCACGACGAGTTGAGCGTGCAGCCGTTGATGAGCATGTGCTCCCAGTAGCCGCCGGCAATTGCGTCGTCGCCTGTGTGCAGCTCGCAGTCCTTTATCTCCACATTCTTGGCGCCACGCAGATGGATGCCGTCCCAGCCGCCCATGACGAGCAGACCGTCAAACTCGGCATCGCGCAGGTCGTAGCCAAGGAAGGCATAATTGGCGGAGTTGCGCACCGTGAAGTCCTCAAACTCCACGTCGGTGCAGCCCGACATGAGGATGGTGTGCGGACCGCGCATGTGCTCCTCGCCAAGCGGGTTGCGCACGTCGGCACCGTCGATGATGCCCTTGCCCTTGATGCCCGACTTCTTAACGTCGACGGCAAATATCATGGCAAGCGACCACTGCGGGTCGGTGGCGCTGTTGTAGTTGACGGTGCCCTGTCCGCTCTCAAACTTAGACAGGTCGCGGCTGGTCTTGAGAGGCGAGTAGTCGGCCAGGCGCTGTGAGCCTTTCAGCACGGCACCCTCCTCAAGGCGCAACACGACGTTCGACTTTAGAAACACAGAGCCAGTAGTGAACTCGCCCTTCGGCACCACCACCTCTCCCCCACCCTTCCGGGCGCAACTCTCTATAGCACGGTTAATTGACTCCGCATTGTTGACCGACTCATTGCCAGCCACTGCCCCGAAGGACATTATGCTTACTATTGCTGTAAGGAAAAAACCTATCATATTATTGAAATTAACAGTTTATACAAATTTTATTACAAGGTGTGTCGAAACACGCAAATTGTGATTATCCGTTTTGACACACCCTCATTCTATTTCTCCTCAATCCACTTCAGATTGAAGCGGTAGTGCAGACGACTGCTCAATATGTGTATCGTGCCGTCGGGCGACTGCGTTCCGGCGAGATAGCCGCGCGGCTCGGCATGAGTGGCGTCCATGTCGAAATAGCCTGTCCATGCGCCGCCGTCGAGATGGCGCTGCTTGCCGTCGGTCATCAGCCGCTTCACGGGCCACGTCTTGCCGTCGTCGTAGGACAGCGCCACGTACATGCCGTAGCCATGTGTCGTCTTGCCGCCAAGCGTGAAGTCCATGCCGCGCTCCGACGCTGGCGTGCGCTGCGGATGGTCGGTGAACGATACGAGCATGAGCGGTCCCTCACGAAGGCGCATCAGCACGAGGCGCTGTCCGCCGTCGATAGGCGGGAACTCGGAGGCGTGATAGGTCCATGTCTTGCCCTTGTCCGACGAAATTGACATGGGCATGTGGCGCCGCCCGTCATTGCCTGTGATGCTGTTGCCACGGCCAAGAGCCATGAGCCTGCCGTCGTGCAGGACAACAAGTCCGGCATGTATACCGGCTATGGTGCTGCCTGTGCCGCCCTCCTTGAAGTCGGGCAGCGGCTTGCCGTCCCATGGGTCGCTCCATGTGGCGCCGCCGTCCTTGCTGATATGGACCGATGCCCCGTCGTTGCCTCCGGGTCCGGCGTCGCACACCTGGTAAATCCATCCGCGGCTGTCGCTCACGGTGCCCGATACAACCTGGTGGCGCTTGGTGTGCCCAGGCTCAATGATGCGCGGTCGGCTCCAGGAACAGCCGTTGTCGGTGCTCTCGCGCATTATCAGCATCAGGTTCTGCCAGTCGCCGGCAGCCTCGCAGCCGTTGATGTGGAAGAGATGACCCTTGCCGTCGTTGAAGAGCGACGTGCCTGTAAGGTTGCGGTCGGGGATGCGCAGAAACTCCGTGGCAGGCTGCCAGTGGTCGGAACCACTCTCAAGGCGCGACGTGAGCACCACCATGCCGCGCCCGTTCTCGGCGTTGGCGGAGAACCATGCGGCAATCAGGTCGCCGTTGTCACACCACGTGACCGACGGCTGATGGTTGTGGAGATAGAACGGCACGCCCTGAGCCACAGGCGGCACGACAAACGGTATCGGCTCCATGAAGAAAGCCTGCGAACGGTCGAGGGTGTCGAGCGGTATGTCCGACTGCACCACGCGGAAGCCTGTCAGCGACTGGCGGTCTTCGGGAATCATCGCCATGCGGTTGGCACTGCGCAGAAACTCAACGGGCGTGTCGTGGCTGCCACCACGCGTCACGCGATACAATCCGTTGCCCGGACCTACGGGGTTCACTTGGTCGGCAGCGCTATAGGGACCGTACCAGTCGAGACACCACTCCTCAACGTTGCCGTGCATGTCGTAGAGTCCGAAGGCGTTAGGCTCTGTCATGCCTACGCGCAGCGACACTGACTTGTAGTCGCGCGCAATGACCTGGTTGCGCTGCATCGACGCGGGCAGACCGTCGCCTGTATAATATAAGGTGTAGGTTCCGGCGCGACAGGCATACTCCCATTCCGCCTCGGTCGGCAGGCGGTAGGTGCGCCCCTCGCGCTTGCTGAGCCATCGGCAGAAGTCAATGGCGTCATGATAGCTCACGTTGACGACAGCATCATCGTCCTCGGTCGACACATTGTCCTTGCCGCGCAGCTTGCGGTGCTCGGGACGGAACTGCTCGTATTGGGCGTTGGTCACCTCGGTGCGCCCCATGCGGAAGGCATTACTGATAGTGACGCGATGAACAGGCGCCTCGTCGAAATTCTCGCCCTTGCCGTCGCTGCCCATGTAGTAGGTTCCGGCTGGAATGTCAACGAGTGGTATCAGCTCCTGTGCCGACGCTTCCTGTACCGACACAGCGGCAAGCGGGATGGCAAGCAACGACATGAACATCGTTTTTTTTATATTCATGCTGTACATATATTATCAAGTTTAGGTTTGTTTTAATATTCACATTGGTTCTTAAGCACCACAAAGTTACACTTTTATCCGCTTATACCGCCCTAAAGCGGTCGGTTTTTAACCGGAATAATACACATGAGGCATTATTTTGCAGAAAAGTCAAAAATAATCGGGAAAAGATTTGGCAGTATCGACAAAAAGATGTAATTTTGCACCCGCAATCAAGAAATAAGCATAGCAGCTTACAAACAATGGCTCCGTAGCTCAACTGAATAGAGCATCTGACTACGGATCAGAAGGTTATAGGTTTGAATCCTATCGGAGTCACTTGATTTGAGTTGCTTATTCTTTGACTGAACAATAAAGATTGGCTCCGTAGCTCAACTGAATAGAGCATCTGACTACGGATCAGAAGGTTATAGGTTTGAATCCTATCGGAGTCACTTTAAATAGTCATCGCTTTGAATTGTAAACATTAAGGTTTGGCTCCGTAGCTCAACTGAATAGAGCATCTGACTACGGATCAGAAGGTTATAGGTTTGAATCCTATCGGAGTCACAAAGAATTCCACGAGAATTCCAAAGATTTTTAAATTAACGAAGAGGATGTTATTCATTTAACATCCTCTTTTTCTGTATACTGGTCGCAAGTAGTCCAAGGCTGATGTGGCGTTTTGAATCTAGCGGACGGAAAGAGAGGCTTACTGCTTGGGACGGTGGCGGCGCATGACGAGGTAAGATCCGTTGGCGGTACGGCACAGCACACGGAGGTCTGCCCATTTGAAGAGGCAGAGCGTGAGGATTTCTTCAAACGGGAGGTCAAGGGAGAACTGCCGGAAGAAATAAAGGAGTTGGCTATCTGATAGGAACTGCCAACCTGTAGGGAGGGATAAATTGAAAAATGCTTCCATACTGCGAAAGTACGGAAGCATTTGTATGGAGAAAAAGACAACCTTTTATTTTGTGAATTGAAGTATGTTTATCTTTTTATAGAGAAAATCTTCCATATCATTCAAATATTTACGGATTGTCTCTTTTCTTGTTTGTGGGTTGATTATACGGAATGTACCATTGTGATAGAAATCCCAAATGTTTATCGCATATTCATCTGGAAAGTCAAAGTATTTTGTGAAAATCCAATCTTTATCAATGTAGCAATCTTGCTCGTAGTCTTGATTAGATCGTATAAAGTCGCAAATTTTATTCTTGTCAAGAATTTTATTTGTTTTGGAGTATAATCCAAAATAGAACCAATCATCATAGTCACAACCAATGGTAATTTCAATTCCATCACCTTTTTTAAAGTGAAATTTAGGGTATTGTTTACGCTTTTGAGGACCACCATGAACTATATCATCAATCATGCTATTCTCAACTCTTGAAATACAAGTATACCCTCTGTTCTCAATTTCAGAATAGAAATCATTAAACAGATTAAATATTGTATGCCATTGTATGTGTCTAAAGTTGTCAAAAAGCAGTTTTGCACTTGCTAAAGTGTCATCGTTCTTGGATATAATATTGAGGATCTCAAGCCTGTCCTCTATTTCTGTATCATTAGTCATTTCTTTTATAAGATTTATATATTGTGCAATTGTCTCTCTTATATAAGGTTTATTGCATGCAATTTGCATACATTGTTGGAGCCATTGTAATATTTCATTCCCATAAGTTATACAACGAACAATGTTTGGTAAAGCCTTGTATTTAGAGCTTGTTGAAACACTTTCATTTGACGGTTCATGCCCATCAGTAGTAAGATAATAAACCTCAACATTTCCTTGAGGAATTTTGTCTTCCTCGATTAGGCGTCTATAATAGCGTTCCAATTGTCCTTCTTCCTCATGATTGCTGTCATACGCATTTATTTTATTTTCAATTATAACAGCATGATTCGTTTTTCTGTCTATGAGAAGGATGTCGATTTCTTTATATTCGCACCAATTACTGGAAGAAGGTATGACCTCTAAACTATCTTGATTATATTGAAAAGAGCTGTTCAAAATCTTAAGGAATTGAACAATGGGAGCAAACCCAAGTCCATGGGAGCCCTGCGGATCTAATAGACTTGACAAAAAACGAGAATGGAGATTCACTTCATCGTTTGAATCCATTAAGCAAGTAAAAACATTGAATTTTTCCTTGCTCTCGTTTCGTGCCGATATTTTATCCCTCACAATATCTAATCGTTGCAATAGAGTTTGGAGGTTTCTTATCTGTTCTTCTTTCATCATTTGTATTGTTTCTGCAAATTTAATATTTTTCATTAAAAGAAGTATCCACTTGACAGCTTTTTATTTTTATAGCGATGATCTTCAAAGAGTTTTGATGTTGCGGAGTTTTTCCATTCTGCGAAGGCGTTGCCCTTGGTGTTGCGGATGATGTTCACCGTGTCGATGATGCTTGGCATGGGGTACTCACCGATGCGGAGGACGGAGAACTCGATGGCGGCGAGAGCCATACGGCAGTGGTGAAGCAATGGCGTAGAATCCGAGTAAGTTTTGATGCGCGAGAGGGTGTACATGGCACTCTATCATCAATTGGTAGGAAAATAACCTTGATTATTTTGGAAAGCCAGTATACACATATTCGTTGTTGCAAGGCATTAACGACGGTTTCCTTGCCCCATACAGAGTGACAGCCGATTTTATAAATATCGACTTACAAGGGTGGACACCAGAAGAAGGTGAAAGGGATTTACTCGGCAAAGAAATTGAGCAAAAGCTATACCAACGGCAAAATATAGGACGTGACCTTGCCATAAAACTGCGCCGTAAAATAGTGGCGCATCGCATTACGCAGATGCTACATGACATAGGACGCATGACAAAGACACGAGAAAGCCAAAAGAAAAGCCTTCATCTTACGGAGAGCGTAAGACAAAGGCTGATAAGGGGATTTGGCATAAAGCCTATTTATCATGCAATCAGAAGCCTTCCAGTTTTAGAAGGCTACATTGAAGCCAAGGTTCACGCTTGCGTTTGAGCTAAGCGGGATAAACTCCTTGCTGGTCTTTCCAAGAATGTGGTCCATGCCAAAAAACACGTTCATTCCCTTCGGATGTACATTGAGCACCCATCCACAACTTGTGGTGAAACTGTTTACGGCAAAGTTGATGCCTCCATCAAGCCACTTCAGCGGAGCAACATTCGCGCTCAGACGACCCTCTGTCCATGAGTACTTGCCATTTATGCGGGTTGAGCTGAGGAAACCGAAATGAAGCTTGCGATAGAGTGGGAACACGTATTCACAGCCAAGATTCAACGTAGCGCCAATGCCTGTTGTGCGGCTACCCTTGTCGCCGTCATCGGAAAGGTTGGCGAAGTCGGATATCTGGTCGGAATAACGGTCGCCCTGGCTTGCAAATGAATTGTCCTTGCGGTTGCCGTCTTTGTCATTCTTCTTCACAGATATGTCGTGGAAACCATCAAACTCAAACGTCTCCTGCTTGTTGACTGCCTGCATGTTGTTTGACCAACTGATGAAACCAAGGTCAATCAATGCGGCACTTACTTTCCAGTCGTCGTTAATCTTGTAGGTTGCGCCAAGATCCATTGCAAGTCCAAAGCCACCAATTCCGGCTCCGTCCACGTCCACGTCGTTCACATAGCGGTAGGTTCCCTTGCCGTCCTGCTTATACTCTTTCTCCTTTTCCTTATACTGGAAACCCTTCATCGACACATTGGCTATTGCCTTGCCAGACATAGTCCACTTGTTCTCGCCGGCAAGGTCGGCACGCAATCCGGTGATTTGAGCGTCACCTCGTGCGGCACCAAAGAGAAACTTCAGTTTTGCACCGATGCGCAACTTGTCGTTAATCTTGCGGGAATGGCCGAATGCCAACTGCACGAACGACTGGGCATGAACGTTAAGGTCGTCAATCTCATAGGTCTTGTTGCCGGTGTTCTTGGCAAACTCAAAAAGCGAGTAAGGCAGAGAAACGCCAACATTTGTGCGGGCATCGATAGATATGGTATTGTAGCCACCAAATCCCTTGAAACCTGCCGACAACACGGTGATGTCAACATCGGCATTGATGCGGTTCTTGCCTGTCGAGAAGCCACTCAAAGCATCGCCGGTTGAGATGTAAGGGTTCATGAACGTGGTCTTCTTCTTGTCGCTGTCGATGCCATAGCGGGGATTATCAAAAAGCACGTCGCCAAGTCCAAAATTGCCCTGTGTACGCACGTTCAAATTGCCTAGGGCGGGAAGTGAAACGTAGTTCTGCTCGTTTTCGTAAGCAGGGTTAAGGTTGTGGCGGAACTTGTAGTCCTCGGTGAAATAGCCTGAGTTAAGGCCCTGTGCCATCATGCTGCCGCAGACAGAAGCCATTGTTGCGGCTAATATGTATTTGCCTAATATTTTCATATGCGAATAGTCTTGTAGTGTGAATTAGTTAAAGTCTGCAATTAGTTTACCAACAAGTCTCACCTTAAGGTTGGAAGCCTTGAGAGTTTGGTTATAGGCATTGAGGGTGACACCCTTCAAACAGCCTTCTCCATCGCCAGAGGCAGCCTCTATCTTGAACTTCAAGCCGTCAAGGTCTTTGAATGCACCCTTCTGCTTCTCCTTGAGAGTGATGGTAATCGGAGTCGTTGCAGGTTTTGTGGCATCTTCAGTACCCTTAACCGTATTCGACACAACCACCTCTATACGGTCAGTTGACATCTCTTTGCCTTCTGTATCCATAGCTTTGGCACTGACAGTCAGATTGGCTGGCAACTTGTTCACAATGTCTGACGTAAGCTCAATGTATGCACCATCTGCCAAATCCAAATCCTTAATGTCGTCATGCCAACCGTCAATAGAATCTCTATAGACTATCTGCGCATTCTCGTCGAATGCAAGCGGAGCAGATACGGAATAAGACGGGGCTACTGTGTAACTATGACCAAGTTGTATTTCTGCGTAAGTAGTGGCGTCTGCATTTGCGTCTGCCTCAAAGCGCAGCTTCTTAGGAATCTTTGTCATGAGGTCGGAGAGGTTTGCCACCTGCTTTGAGTCGTCATACTTGGTGAGATCCAAGCCTTCGGCACGCTTGTAAATGCAAAGATGATTCTCGTGGTTGGGCTTTATGGTCAATTGCGGAACAACAACACTCGCAAGCTTATTGCCATTCTCATCCTCTGCAATAATCTTACCGCTCAATTTGCCTCCTATCGAGAGATCACTGTTGACGGTCAACTCTATATACGGATTGTAGAGATTTATCGTGACATCCTTGTCACTCAGGAAGTCTGGCACATTGTTAATGTCAACCTGACCTAAGTTGCTAAGGTCAATAGCAGGGTCAAACTTGCCATAAGCACTGTTGATCGTTATTGCTCCCATCTGCATCTTGGCAGTAAGAACAAGGCGAGATGTAGGCTGAACCTGGTCTGTGTTTACATCGTCAAACGTCACAGCGGCTGTCACCTCTCCAAGTAGGTCAACAGTACCATCACTTGACTGCTTTCCTGAAGTGAATGTGAGATGACTGCCTGCAACTGATGACTTGTCAAAATATAGTTTGTTGATGACACCAGTCAAATAAATCGGTGATGATGTGCTCACATTTGTGAATTCAACTTTGCCAGTTGACTTATCATAAGTCATTGTTTTTGGAGAATAGTCTGTCACATCAAGCTCCATATAAGAAGGCAAGGTAAGAGTGAGGGTCTTGAATGTTGATATGCATTTCTTCAAATCATTGTTCAAATTTACCGTTATCTTTACATTTGAAGAAACACTTGCTGTTTTAAGGTCGAGAATGTCTGAAGAAACCGCACCACTATACTTAAACTCAACAACCTTATTACTGACATTAACCATAGGCACAGAAACTCTACGTGCACGGGCTCGCTTTGCAGCCGACATGAATGAGGATGTCGGTATCTCAAGTTCATACCCATCATCTATTTTCTTCTGACTAACAGTAACTTTGTTGATAAAAGGATGTGCAGTAGTACAATCGTCGCCGTTCTTATAGAAGATGTAATTTCCCGTATTCTCGTCAATTTTTACAAAATCACTATTTTTCAAATCAAGAATATCATCCAATATGATGTCTTCTGTATCGTTGGTCGGCAATACAAAGCCATCACCACCAATACCTATGGTTGAATCGATTTTAGACAAATCGAAGTCACTATCAGTACACCCAGTCCCTACAGCAAGAAAGCCTAAAGACAAAAGACATACTAACATTTTTGATTGTTTGCTGTCATGCTTCATAGTTATTGAATTTATATTGTTAATAATTAAGTCTTTTAGTTTGGAGATTATAATGTATACTACAAATGGCGTAGAAACATATACTTTTTACTTATAATTGCAAATTTAATCAAATTTATTTAAAAAACAAAGAAAAGTAATGAATTCTTTTAAAAATAGAAATATTATCTTATACAGCTTCTCCCGCATTGCAATACCATCTTCCAAATCAAACAGGGGTGTCGAGCTCCTGCTCGACACAAAAGCAATTGTTATTAGCCAACTGTCGAGCTGGAGCACGACAAACAAGCAGCAGTAATTTCCTCAAAAAAACATGTTCTTCATGTCTTCCTGTCCAAAAAACATGTACTTCATGTCCAAGCATGTGTCGAGCGGGAGCTCGACACCCCCAAACACGAAAAAAGGTCTCCAAAGCCGTTAGACTCTGAAGACCTCATGTAAAAGAAGGCAGCCACCTACTCTCCCGCATTGC
>JBNMLZ010000016.1:0-35126 GCA_050875085.1 Prevotella sp.
CGAAGCAACTTTCATTGTTCTAAAGACAGAATAATCTCTTTCGATTCTTTATATACAGCTCATGTCTGATGGCATGGGAAGAGAATTCGTGTATCTGTCTTCACATGCAACTAATCGCTATTTTATCCCGAATTGGGGTAGGTAATGCGCAATACAACGAATTCACTGCAAGTCAGAAAGACGAGGCACTGTCAATACTCAAGGATTCCTATAAGGAAGGCATGGATGCCAAAACGATGAACATGAACACCAACTATGAGCTGATGTCGAACGGCAGTTTCAAGATAACATGGTTTGCCGGCAACACTAAATCGGCTGCAGCGCATACACTGGGATATTACTACCACACTCCTGGCACTTACGATGACATCACATATGTAGACTTGTCCGAAACGGAGCTTTACGACTATATTGACGGCCTTGCCAAGGTACAATACCAAGTCAACGATGCTGCCGCCGCTGAATTTGGGGTGGAAGCCAACCATTGGTATGATGCCAACTTCGACATCGGTGACACATTCGAGAACGCTAACCCATACATCAGAGACCGACTCGGCGATGATGCCTACAACACGATAGCTGTATTCAACCGCTACCAGGACAACATTTCCGCTTTGCGCGGCATTGCATTTGAGATTAATGTGCCCAAGGGCAAAAAAGTTGGATTCTACCTAAGAAGCGACAACTTCGGCAGTCCTGAGCAGTATGACATATTCAAGAATTTGGGAATACGCCCCTACACAACGAGAGACAAGTTCAAGTCGATGAATTTCTCATGCGAGGCAATGAACACTGAGGCTGAAGGAAGTGGCGGCACACACCGTAGTTGCATCGTGGCGCACACGCACTCATTGTGGCTCGGAATGGAGGACACATATTATGGAGGCGACCTCGACTGCAATGACATCATATTCGGTATCACCGCCGACATTGACGTACAGAAACCTGACATCGTACAACCAGACATTGAGAAAACCAATGAGAAAGGACAATGGACTATTGCCTATGAGGATGTCTACCGAGACGCTGACTTCGACTTCAACGATGCCGTAATAAAGATTGTGCCCGACTACAACAAGGAACTTTGCTGCGTTACTGTAAAGGCTGCCGGCTCGCCAACCAAGATGTATCTGCACTATGATGGACCCGACGGCGACATCAACCTTGGCGAGATACACGAGTTGCTCGGAGGCACAACAGGAGAATACATCAACACAAAAACATCAACAGCCGAAAAGCCTTTCACTCAGATTGACTGCGTGAAGTGGCCAAAGACCTACTCCACAGAGAAGGACGCTAAACGCTTCTATATAGAAATACAGCGAGGAACATGCACCGACTGCACCGACCGGCTCTCGCTTGCCGAGAGTCCCGGTGAGCTGCCGCAAGCCTTACTTGTGGCGGACGGCGAGTGGAAGTGGCCGTTGGAGGGTATTGCCATAACAAAGGCTTACACACAGTTCGCTAGATGGGCGAAAGAAAATACCATTACTGACTATTGGAATTGGTATCAGAATCCAAGCACCAACACCGTAATAAGATATTAAATGAAGATATTAAAATTCACCGGTGGTTTAGGCAACCAGATTTTTGAGTATGCTGTATATGTGTATTTCAAGAACAAGTACCCTAATGAGCACATTTACATTTATTGTGACTACGACATATACACAGTTCATAACGGCCTTCTGGAGGTTGCCGAGTTTTTTGACACCAACCTGCCCAAAACACCGTCATGGGTGGAGTATCTATGGAAATTCTTCAACCTCTACTGCCGCTATACTGGATACAAGCTTTGGGACGAACACACACCTGCACTGATAAAGAATGAGCGACAGGTGTTCATGATAGCCTACCACCCTGACAACCGCTACATTCCAACCGACCGCAACTGGCTGAGGTTCAAAACACCAATATTGTCGGAACACAACAGCAAAGTGCTTGACATGATAAAGACAACCGACTCCGTTTTCGTGCATGTACGCCGTGGCGACTACACTTTGCCGCATAATGTAAAGCGATTCGGCGGTATATGTACAAAAGAATACTATGCTAAAGCTATAGAAATGATGATTGGGCGACATCCCGATGCGCGGTTCTTCATATTCTCAGATGACATACCATGGACACAACTCAATCTCGCCGACCTCCCTGCCGAAACTACATTCATCGACTGGAACAAAGGTCGCGACAGCTATCTCGACATGTATCTCATGTCACACTGCAAGGCTGGAATTATCGCAAACAGTACGTTCAGTTACTGGGGAGCACGCCTTGGCGAAAAGAAGGACGTGATATATCCAAAGAAATGGATAAACTCGTCTTTCGGAGCTTTCGACATATTCATGGAAGACTGGACTGCGCTATAAAACTGGACTGCGCTATAAAATGCTATCTATGACTTAGGCGCTATAGAGAATTTGTTATAAAACAAACAAAATGAGTGGTATGCCAAAATAAAAAATATGGCATACCACTCTTTTTTATCTGATTATATTTGTGTTTTCTCGCCTTTTTATACTGAAAGAAAAATAAAATCACTAAATTTGCAGTAGGATAGATTTTCTGTCTGCAAATCAAGAAACTTTACACTTTATCCAAACATGAGAGAGAAGATAGACTGCTTCCTGCCCGTCAGCGACATTGCCGACATTGCCGGCACGCTGGACACATTGCGGCAGAGCAAGACAACCCAACATATCAACCTGCTCGTGGCTGAAGGCTGCGAAATCAACGAGGACATGGTGCCCGACTGCACCATCGTGCGAATAGACAACCTTACATCCACAAAGACACTGCTCGAAATCGAAGCACACACAGATGCCGAATACCTGCTACTCTGTCTCAAGGCGACACCCGTTGACCTTGGACTCCACGCGCTGGACCGAATGCTCAGGGTGGCTACCGACTCGGGGGCTGGCATTGTGTATGCCGACAGCAACGTGAAGAAAGACGGCACCATAGAAAAACACCCGACCATCGACTACCAAACTGGCAGCGTGCGCGACGACTTCGACTTCGGACAACTCATTCTCGTCCGTTCGTCGTTGCTGCACGACTACGCCGCCAAACAACCTGCTGCCAATTACAAATGGGCAGGCGTCTACGATTTCAGACTCTTCATCAGCCGCAAGGCTCAAATATTCCATCTTAACGAGTATCTGTACACACAGACAGAAACCGACCTGCGCAAGTCGGGCGAGAAACAGTTCGACTATGTGAACCCGCGCAACCGCGAGGTGCAGGTGGAAATGGAACAGGCCGTGACAAAGCACCTTGAGAAAATAGGCGCCACGGTTGACACGTCACACTACAGCAAACCCGACTTTAGTGAGCAGGACTTCAAATTCGAAGCTTCTGTCGTTATACCCGTGTATAACCGCGCCAAGACAATTGCCGACGCGGTGAAGTCAGCATTGTCGCAAAAGGCCACATTCAAGTACAACGTAATCGTGGTTGACAACCACTCCACCGACGGCACCCACGACATACTGGAAGACATTGCCAAGAGCGACACACGGCTTATCCACATTGTGCCGTCACGCACCGACCTTGGCATCGGAGGCTGTTGGAACACAGCCATCGACGACGAGCGATGCGGACGCTTCGCCGTGCAGCTCGACAGTGACGACCTCTACTCATCACCCCACACTCTGCAACGCATCGTCGACGAATTCCATCGCCAGGGAGCTGCCATGATTGTAGGCTCATACCGCATGTGCAACTTCCAACTTGAGACACTGCCGCCAGGATTGATAGACCACCGCGAGTGGACCGACCTCAACGGTCCGAACAATGCACTGCGCATAAACGGACTCGGCGCGCCACGAGCTTTCTTTACCCCTATCGTCAGACAGATACAGTTCCCCAACACAAGCTACGGCGAGGACTACGCACTCGGACTGGCATTCTCGCGCAAGTACCGCATCGGGCGCATCTTCGACGAGCTTTACCTCTGCCGCCGCTGGGATGGCAACAGCGACGCCTCACTCAGCATCGAGCGTCAAAACGCCAACAACCTCTACAAGGACCGACTGCGCACACTCGAGATATCGGCACGACAGCAACTCGCTGCCGGCACGTCATCAGATGATGCCGACAACTCGCTGCAGCGCTTCTTCAACCGCCAACTTGAGGTATGGGCTTCGGCACGACAGCACTTCCGCGACCTTCAGAATGTGAAAACACGCGAACTGAACTGTGGAGAAATCACTCTGAAACTGCAATTCAACCCTGCACGCATAGTGTCAACCGGAGCAAGCATCGACAAGAAAGCCATAGCCAAGCGCCCGTGCTTCCTGTGCGAACAGAACCGCCCGAAGGAACAGATGCAGAAGCAGATTGACAAAAACTTCACTCTGCTTGTCAACCCTTTCCCAATCATGCCGCAACACTTCACCATACCGCTTAGGACACACCGCCCGCAAAGCATAGGCATGAACTACGGCGAAATCTACCGTCTGCTCAATGCCTACCCTGCACTGACAGTGTTCTACAACGGTCCGAAATGCGGAGCATCGGCTCCCGACCACATGCACTTCCAAGCTATATGCTCGGGGCTGCTACCACTTCAGAACGACTGGGCACGACTGAGCCGCGACCTCGAAACCATAATAAAGAGAGACGGTAAGGGCGAACTGGCCGCCATCAAAGGCTCCGCCATACCTCTGTTCGTGATACGAAGCATCGACCCAGCCACAGGCGAACAGCTTTTCCGACAGCTCTATTCTTCACTGCCAATGCACGGCGGCGACACTGAACCGATGATGAACATCGTGGCATGGCGCGACGGCGACTCACTGCTCTCAGTCATTATACCACGCAGCAAGCACCGCCCCGACTGCTACTTCGCCGATGGCGACAAGCAACGACTCGTCAGTCCGGGTGCACTTGACATGTCGGGATTCATCGTAACCCCTCGCAAGGAGGATTTTGAGGAGATAACTCCCGACGAGGCTCTTGGCATACTGAAGGAATGTGGAATGAAACAGTCTGACTTTGAAGAGACAAAAGAAAAACTGCGCTCACGCTCTGACGGCAAGATGATACAAGACAACCATTTCGCCGGCAAGCAACCATCTGTATCGGTGGGCATCGTGAGCGGCGCAAAGATTTCATTCTCGCTCAATAAGCCATATATGGCGAAGGGCAACCTAATAGAAGGAGAGCAGATCGTGGAGTTCCATGAGGGGGGAATACTCTGGAACGGCAACCAATACCGCGAGCTTACGTTCCACCCACAGTCAGGTGACGCCTCGTTCTCGCTTCACGACGTTACCATAGGAGTCAACTTCCACTGGGAGCGCCATGAGACACAAACATTCCTCGGCACACTGCGCCTTGTGGTCGACTCCGACATGGTGTGCGCCATCAACGAGTTGCCAGTGGAGGCATATCTCGAAAGCGTCATATCAAGCGAAATGAGCGCCACGTCGAGCATTGAACTGTTGAAGGCACACGCCGTGATATCACGCAGTTGGCTTCTCGCGCAGATAGAACAGCGACGCAGACAGCAAACGGGAGCCGGAGGCAGTGGCTTCTTCTCCTTCATACGCAAGGACGACGAACTGATAAAGTGGTACGACCGCGAGGACCACACCATCTTCGACGTGTGTGCCGACGACCACTGCCAACGCTACCAGGGCATCACCAAGGCTACAAGTCCACATGTGGCACAAGCCGTGAAAGAGACGCGCGGACAGATACTTATGGACAACGACGAAATATGCGACGCACGCTTCTCGAAATGCTGCGGTGGCGTAACAGAGGAATTCCAGTATTGCTGGGAGAACATCAAAAAGCCGTATCTCGCCGCCGTGAGAGACTTGAACGCCGCCCCTGCAAATGGCAACAACGATGCATCCCTACCCGACCTCACCATCGAGGAGAACGCAGAACACTGGATACGCACCGCGCCCGCATCGTTCTGCAACACAACAGACAAGACAATTCTCTCGGAAGTGCTCAACGACTATGACCAGGAGACAACCGACTTCTACCGCTGGCACGTCACATACACGCAAGAACAGATAAAGACGCTGTTGTCAAACAAGCTGAAGATGGACTTCGGTGACATCATCGACCTCATACCAGTCGAGCGCGGACGCAGTGGACGTATCTGCCGACTGAAAATCGTTGGCTCTGACCGCACATTCACCATCGGCAAAGAACTGGAGATACGCCGCGCCTTGAGCGAGACACATCTGTACAGTAGCGCCTTCGTGGTTGACAAGGAAAATATCGAAGACGGTGTTCCGCAGACATTCCACATAACAGGAGCTGGATGGGGCCATGGCGTTGGACTGTGCCAAATAGGTGCAGCCGTGATGGGAGCCAAGGGCTACAAGTATGACAGCATACTGCTCCACTACTACAAGGGAGCGGAAATAAAGAAAATATACAAATAAGAGAAATGACAAAAAGAAGTCCGTGGGCATGGATTCCCACACTATACTTCGCCGAGGGACTGCCCAATGTCATCGTCACAGCCCTGTCCATCGTCATGTACATGCAGATGGGGCTGAGCGATGCCGAGGTGGGTCTGTATACTGGTTGGCTCGCCCTGCCGTGGGTTATAAAGCCTCTGTGGAGCCCGTTCATCGACCTGCTGAAGACAAAACGGTGGTGGGTGCTCACCATGCAGCTGCTCATGGGCAGCGCATTGGCAGGCATTGCCTTCACGCTGCCGACAGCGTTCTGGTTTCAGGGCACGATGTTCTTTCTCTTTGCCATGGCGTTCGCCAGTGCCACACACGACATATCAGCTGACGGCTTCTACATGATAGAACTTGACGCGCACAACCAGGCAAAATACGTCGGTCTGCGCAACACGTTCTATCGCTTGGCGGTGATATTCGTCAATGGAGCGCTTGTGTCGCTTGCTGGAGTACTTGAGCACACGTTCCACATGTCTGTTGTCTACACATGGACACTGATATTCTATGGACTCGCAGCCTTATTCATCGGCATCTGGCTCTACCACTGCCGCATGATGCCGCGACCAAAGGCAGACGAAGGCTCCGACAAGAACGTGGCCGAGGTAGCAAGCGAGCTGAAGACGATGATAGCAACGTTCTTCAGCAAGTTCAGCGTTAGGGAGACTGTCGTGGTGATGCTGTTCCTCCTGTTCTACCGTTTCCCGGAGGCTCTGCTCAACACCATGACCAAGACTTTCCTCATGCGCCCCAACGCGGAAGGCGGCCTTGGACTGTCGCCCGAGGAATACGGACTGGCACAAGGAACTGTGGGACTCATCGGACTGCTGCTCGGGGGAATAATAGGCGGCGTGCTCGTAAGCCGCGACGGAATGAAGCGGTGGCTGTGGCCCATGGTGTGCGCCATAACGCTGCCCGACGTGGTTTACATATTCTTGAGCTACACGCTCAACGCCAATCTGTGGCTCGTGTCGTCGTGCCTCTTCATCGAGCAATTCGGCTATGGTCTCGGCTTCACCGTGCTGACGCTCTACATGCTGTACTACAGCCAGGGCAAGTTCCGCACGTCACACTACTCCATCTGCACAGGCATATCCTACCTTGGACTGATGCTGCCAGGCATGGTGTCGGGCTATCTGAAGGATATAGTGGGCTACCGCATGTTCTTCATTATCGTCATGGCATGTTGCCTCGTGACATTCCTCGTGACAGCATTCCTCAAGATTGACCCGAAATTCGGAAAGAAATATTAAATATGACAGACAACAACATCACACATAAAAAAAACAGACGACTTCGCTGGTCGTGGTTTCCGTCGCTGTTCTTCGGCGACGGCATGGTTGTGTCTGTCCTGTTGCTGTCGATGGTTATGCTCCACCGCTTCGGTGTGGGCAACACACTTGCCACCATATACCTCTCGCTGATGTGCCTGCCTTTCATGCTGCGCCCTCTGCTTGAGATGGCAGTAGCCCATTTCAAGGGCACTACAAAAGTGTGGATTCTTTCCGCAGGCTTCATTTCCGCCCTGTCACTGTGGGCTATAGCCTTCATTCTGCCAACCAACTACTGGCTTCAAGGCACGATATGCCTCATGCCGTTTGTCATGGTATTCGGAACACTTTACAATATTGCGATGGAACGCTTCTATGTTGACATCCCGTCAGCATCATACACACGCCAAAGCAAGTTTGCACTGCTGTTCAGATGCATATCATTGCTGTTTGGCATAGGAGCCGTGACAATGCTTGCCGGCAACATGGAAGTAGTCACACGCAACGTGCGCTATTCATGGAGCGTCGTGTTCTACCTAATGGCAGGCATAGAATTTTTCATGTGGCTGTGGCACAGTATCTTCCTGCCAAGCCAGAAGCAAAAGGAACTGTCGGAGACCGACACATTCGGACTGAACGGCACCGACTACAACGCCGCCATCGACTCGCTCACGCAGGGCTGGCGCAACCGCTTCAAGCTATACTTCTTTATGCTATTCATACTGCCGGAGGCAATAATGGCATTCATGCAGCCATTATTCCTTATCGACGCACCGCACAATGGTGGGCTCGGGCTTTCCCCGCAGGAATATGGTCTGACATTCGGCACAATAGCCGTCATAGCGGTAGGTGCCGGATCTATGGCAGGTTCGTATGCAATAAACAGACTCGGACTGACGCGCTGCATCATCCCTGCATCAATCATCCTTATGGCACATGGCGCCACAATGCTTTACCTAAGCAACAATATCGCCGCACAACTTACAGTAACGAGCCTCGTGCTGTTTGCCGGCAACATGTCGTTCGGCATCGGACTCGCTGCATGCACATCCATAGTCAACCGGTTTGCGGCAGCAATAAAAGGACACATTTTCCGCCGTGCAGTGGCATTGAGCCTCATGTGGACAACAGTTATAGCAACAAACATATTCTGCGGAATGCTGCAGGAAAATATCGGCTACCGACAATTCTTCCTCATTGTTATGGCGACATACATCGTGACGATTATCTCAGCCAGTATCTATGCCTACATATTCAGAAAGGCAGTTTAGGCAAGTAAGACTACTCTGAGGCTTGGCTTTGAGGTATTTATACCCTCATATAAGTGATTTTTCGTGTCAAGTGGCAGATAATTCGGGATTTTTACCTAATTTTGCACAATTAATATTGCAACAAATATACATAACTCCATAAGATAATGAAAACAGAATTGAATTATCTTGATAGAAATGAGTTCAACTTCACCCCATCCGATGAAGTGGTTAATGCTATCAAGAATTTCGACATACGCAAATTAGCTTTCTATACACGTATCTACGATGAAGGCAAAAAAAGCATATTTTCTGAATTCCTTGCCGACTACTACGGCATGGACGAGAAGCAGATTGTTCTTGGCTATGGCGCTGAAGACCTGCTGAAGATGGCTGTCCACTACTTCCTCACACAGGAAGACGGCAACAAGAAAATGTTTATCCCGAAATTCTCATGGTGGTACTATAAGTCAATCGCCGACGAGGTGAATGGTGAGACAATGCAATATCCTGTATACGAGACAGAGGACTCGTTTGCCTATGACTTTGACGGACTAAAGAAAATGATCGACGATGAGCAGCCGAAGATTCTGCTTGTGGCATCGCCCAACAACCCGACCGGCAACGGACTGACCGTAGACGAACTCGAACGTCTCGCCAAAATGCTGCCTCCAACATCGGTAATGCTCATCGACGAGGCTTATGCCTCATACGTAACATCCGACGTGAGCTACATAAAGGACATGATTGAGCGTTATCCTAACGTTGTGTTCTGCCGCACACTGTCAAAATTCTACGGACTGCCAGGCTTGCGCTGGGGATTCGGCTTCATGGGCAAGGGTGAGATGATGGACCGCTTCGGACGCTATGCCAACAAATACCTGGGCTACGACCGACTCACAGAGGAAGTGGCAATAGCAGCCATCAAGTCGGAAAGCCACTACCGACAGATTGCCAAAGTGATGGACGAGGCACGCGACATGTACACTACGGAGATTGGTGCCCTGCCGGGATTCAAGGTTTACAAGTCGATTGCCAACTTCATTCTCATAAAATACCCTATCGAGATGAAGGAAGCATTGCAGGCTGAGTTTGCAAGCCAAAGCTATAAGGTAAAATTCATGAACGAGCCTGACATCAACACCCACATGCGCATAACACTCGGACGACGCGAGCAGAACCGCCTTGTGTGTGACGTGATAAAAAGCATCGCAGAAAAATTCAACAACAAATGAAAGCAGTAATCCTTGCAGCAGGCATGGCATCACGCCTGCGCCCGCTTACAGACAAATGCCCAAAATGCCTGCTCACCGTTGGTTCACGCACTTTGCTTCAGCGCACCGTGGACAGCATCAAGGCTGCCGGGGTTGACGACCTGACCGTCGTGACTGGCTACCGCGAGGAGATGATACGCTCATTCCTCACAGAGCATTATCCGGACATGCGCCTGACATTCATCCACAACAGCGAATACCAGACAACCAACAATATCTACTCGCTTTGGTTGGCTCGCCCAAGCGTTGACGGCGAGACGTTCCTCTTGCTTGACAGCGACATTCTGTTCGACCCTGCCATCGTGAAGCGCATTGCCACGACACAAGGCACTGCACTCGCTGTGAACACCCATAAATTAGGTGAGGAGGAGATGAAGGTAATTGCCGACAAGGACGGATGCGTGACGGAAATAAGCAAGACGCTCGACATCAGCCGCGCAATGGGTGAGTCGGTTGGCATAGAGAAGATGGAAGCCGACTACAGTAAGGCCCTCTACAGCGAGCTTGAACAGATGATTGACAAGGAAGGACTTTCAAACATCTTCTATGAGCGCGCCTTCGAACGCCTCATTCCGCAAGGACATAAGTTCCATGCCGTCAACACCACCGACCTATTCTCAATAGAACTCGACACTGTGGAGGACTTCAACCAGGCAAGGGAACTCATACCTGCAGAACTTATATAAAAAACAACCAAAAGAACTTTTTGCATATGGCGAACTACAGCATTGAAGACGTACACAAGCATATACTGAACATTGCCAAGGCTTTGCACAACGTGTGCGAGGAACACGGACTGCGCTACTATATATGGGCAGGAACAATGATTGGCGCCATACGCCACAAGGGATTCATTCCATGGGATGATGACCTTGATGTGGCAATGCCGCGTGCCGACTACAATCTACTGATAAAGAATGCCAAGCAATGGCTGCCACAGCCTTACGAGTTGGTATGTGCAGAAACCGACAGTGAATACCCACTGCCGTTTGGCAAGATACAGGATGCGTCGACAACTCTCATTGAGCGTATGCACCTGAAATATCTCGGTGGAATATACATCGACGTGTTTCCTATTGACGGCGCGCCGGAGGGTTGGCTCAGCCGCAAGCTGCACTTCGCCAAATACGAATACTACAAGCGTGTGCTCTACTTGATACACCGCGACCCATACAAACATGGTCATGGTCCAAGCTCGTGGGCACCGCTTCTGTGCCGCAAATTGTACAACATGCAGGATGTGCAGCGACGAATAAAGAATTTGCTCCAAAAGTATGACTTCGACAAATGCCGGCTTGTTGCCGACTACGATGACGGTTCAAAAGGCACATTGCTCAAGTCGACTCTCGGCACTCCAACACCTTACGACTTTGAGGACACAAAGCTGAAGGGAGTGGCCGACTACAATACCTATCTGTCAAACAAATACGGCAACTATATGGCCATTCCACCTGTCGACCAACAACGACAGCACAATTTCAACTATCTCGACTTGGAGCATCCATATAGGGAATACAACAAGCAAAATCACGAATAATAATATTAATAAAAATCAAGGGACTGTGTCAACATTTTTTTGCACAGTCCCTTGATTTTTATTTTCAGTCAATAAACCTCTTCACAATATCACCATACTCGTCGATGCGACGGTCGCGGAGGAAGGGCCACCAACGGCGCACGTCCTCGCTATGGGCAAGGTCGACCTCGGCAATGATGCTTTCCTCCTCATCGGCAGATGAACGGTATAGTATCTCGCCTTGCGGACCGACAACCATCGACGAGCCCCAGAACTCTATGCCCTCGGTCTGACCGCTTGGGTCTGGTTCAAAGCCTACACGGTTGACCGACACGACAGGCAGTCCGTTAGCCACGGCATGACCACGCTGCACGGTGGTCCAAGCCTCACGCTGTCGCTGTTGCTCGTCTTCGGTATCATTGGCGGCATAGCCAATGGCAGTAGGATATATAAGTATTTCCGCGCCCTGCAAAGCCATCAAGCGTGCTGCCTCGGGATACCACTGATCCCAGCAGACAAGCACGCCGAGTTTTCCGACACTTGTCTGTATGGGATGGAAACCGAGGTCGCCAGGCGTGAAATAGAACTTTTCGTAATATGCAGGGTCATCCGGAATGTGCATCTTGCGGTATTTCCCGGCTATCGACCCGTCACTGTCTATCACAACAGCCGTGTTGTGGTAGAGTCCAGGCGCACGACGCTCAAAGAGCGAGGTTACAATAACTACGCCACACTCCTTTGCCACAGCCCCGAAGAAATCGGTTGACGGACCTGGTATCGGTTCCGCCAAATCGAAATTGTCAACATCTTCCACCTGGCAGAAATAGAGAGAGTTGTGCAGTTCCTGCAAGACCACAAGTTCTGCGCCACGCTCTGCGAGGTCTTTTATTCCCTCTGCAAGTCGCAGGATGTTGGTCTTAGTGTCGGCAACATTATGCTGCTGGAGGTATCCAATTTTTAAATGCTTCATTGATTTGTGTTTATTGATTTCTACTTAATTTCCATTGCAAGGCTCTCCTGTTGAAGACCTTTTGGCAATGTCACCACCACACGTCCATCCTTCTTCGTGTATTTCAGCGTCTTGCCAGTGGCAAGCAACTTGATTGACTTGCGAGGCACGTTGCCGGTCCATTCTATGGTCTCTGGCAGTGTCTCGTTGTCGGCAAGTGTGTAGATGGCATACGTTGTCTTGTGGTCCTTCGATGAGGTGAACCATGTTTTTCCATCGTGATAAACCTTTGCGTTGCGTGTGTAATAGATGGCCTTGCCGTTCTTGCGGAGCCATTCGCCGACAACGTGCAAGCGGTCTGCCACAGCCTTGTCGAACTGTCCGTAGCGGTCCGGGCCAATGCCAAGAACGAAACAGCCACCCTTTGCAGTTATCTCGGCAAGAGTGTTTATTATCCAGCGTGACGACTTGTAAGGTGCATTTGGAGTCCAGCCCCAGTCCCACGACAGTGTGATGCAGCTCTCCCATGGATACGACAGTTGATGGTCAGGGATGCCGCGCTCAGGCGTCTGGTAGTTCTCGTTGCGTCCTCTGATAGCCCGGTCAACGGAGATTAGTCCTGGATTGCGCTTGCGGGCCTCAACAAGTATACTGTCGAGAGCGATGTCGTCGCCCGAAATCCAACCGCCGTCGAGCCAAAGGATGTCAAGCTTGCCATAGTTGGACGTAAGCTCGCCGAGTTGGTTTTGGGTGAACTTCTGATAGTTGCGCCACCATTCGGGATGACGTTCCTTCTTGTAGTTGATCTGTCGTGTGGCTGTGGCATAATTCGGGTTCCAGAACCATTCGCAGTGCCAGTCGGGTTTTGAGAAATAACAGCCAATCATGAAGTTCTTCTTGCGGAACGCGTCAAACACGTAGCGTGCGATGTCGCGCTTGGGGTTGTTCTTGAAGTCGGGCGAGTTGGCAATGCTGAAATCGGTGTACTTCGAGTCATACATGCAGAATCCGTCGTGGTGCTTTGTTGTGAATATCATGTATTTCATTCCGGCATCCTGCATCATGTCTGCCCACTGTTCAGGATTGAACTTAGATGGATTGAACTGCTTGCTCAGTCCCCAGTACCATTTTTTGTAGTCATCGTAAGGAAGGTTTCCCTTGCGTGAAATCCAGTCGACATCCTCTGAGCAGATGCTCCACGACTCCACTATTCCGGGTATGCTGTACAGTCCCCAGTGCATAAGTACACCAAATTTAAGGTCCTGCCAATTGTCAAGTTTGTTAAGCACCTGCTGGTCGGTAGGCCATTCATAGCCATCCTCCGACGACTGTTCATGTACAAAACCCTGCACTTGTTCTTGGGCAACCGCATTTGCCGACGGCATCATGAGCAGCATTGAGGCAAGTGCAAACGCAGAGATTGAAGATTTCTTTAATTGTTTTAGATTCATATTATGATTTTGTTTGTTAGGTTTATCACACTGTATGTCCTACATACACTTCCTCCGGATACTGCATCGTAAGGCAGTGTATCGACCCATGCTGACGCACGATTGTGCGCGAGTCTATACCAATTATGTCGTAGCCAGGGAAAGCCTCTGCCACAATACTTAGGGCACGCGCATCATTCTCCTCCTGTGCGTATGTCGGCACAATAACGGCTCCATTTATTATCAAGAAGTTGGCATAGGTTGCCGGCAGACGGTCGCCGTCGTCATAAATGGCATCGGGCATAGGAAGTTTCAGCAGGCGGAAAGGCTTGCCGTCGGCATCAGTGGCACTTTTTAGTTGTGTCTCAAGAGCCTTGAGGTCGGCATATTGCGGGTCGGTTTCATCGTCACAGCCTACATAAAGCAAGGTGTTGTCGGGGCACACACGCACAATAGTGTCAATGTGGCCGTCGGTATCGTCACCAATCAGCTGGCCATGGTCAAGCCAAACTATCTTGCGGGCGCAAAGCCGCTCCTTCAACAGTTGCTCAACTTCAGTCTGCGACATAGGCTGGTTGCGGTGCGGAGCCAAGAGACACACACTCGTAGTGAGCACTGTGCCGCGTCCGTCGCTTTCTATCGAACCTCCCTCAAGCACAAAGTCATCACAATCAATGCGTTCACCATTGAACACACCTTTATTATATAGTGTTCTGTTGACAAGGTTGTCCTTATCGGCAGCAAACTTCTCTCCCCAACCATTGAAGCGGAAGTCAAGCAACCGACATGGAGCACAATCTAACTGGGAGAGGGGGCGCCCCGCCCCCGACACAGAAGAACATTCCGCCCCCGGCACAGAATAGTCAGGAATGAGCGTGATGAATGCATGGTCGCGTGCCCATGTGTCATTATTGTCGCATTCGTAGATGCTTACACGGCCCATCTCCTCATCGGTCAGATTCTCCTCAAGCTGCTCACGCACACGCTCAGGATATTTCGCCGCTACTACAAGAGGCTCATAATGAGCCACAGCCTTTGCTATCTGTATGAATGTCGTGGTTATGTCGTCGAGATACGGGCGCCAGTCGGTGTCTTCATGAGGCCAAGTGAGTTGCACGCATGATTGGCGGTGCCACTCGGCAGGAAGGATATATTTAATAGTTGTCATAATCAGAGAGTATTCGTTCGTGTATTGTAAACGATATGTTTACGCGCTGTAAAGTTACTAAATAATTTTCTTTTTGCTTGTCTATATTTCAAAAAAGCAGTATTTTTGTTGGCGTAACACTCTATTAACAATCCCCAAAAGACCACACATTATGTTGAACTACATCCTGCGCCTTTATCTACGCTGGGGCGCCAAGAAGACGGCCATAAGGCTTGACCATGAGATAGGCTGCATATACGACGATACCGACATACCACGATACACTGGTGTCGCCATAGACGATTTCTTCTACCGTGTTGCACGGTTCCTGCGCAGATATACACTGTATGATGCAACAAAGACGCTGGAAGAAGAGAAGGAAAGGGCAAAAAGAAAATACGCAAGTTGGTAAAAAACGCCTTTTCTTTGCCGATATTAGCAGAAAAAACCGTATTTTTGTAGTTTGAAAATCATACAATATCCGCTTACAACAATAACAACATAAATGAAAAAATTCATACTCGACCTTACGGTCAACTCCGTGGAAGCTTTGAGCGACAAGCATGTGCTCATAAAGCTTGGCGACGAAAAGCCGCTGCCCGAGATGCTTCCGGGACAGTTTGTGGAGGTACGCGTGGACAACTCACCGTCAACATTCCTCCGCCGTCCTATCTCTATCAACAATGTCGACTACGACAGCAATGAGCTTTGGCTCCTCGTGGCTGCCGTCGGCGAAGGCACCCGCCACTTGCAGCAGCTCAAGAAGGGCGACAAGCTCAACTGTGTGCTGCCTCTCGGCAACTCGTTCACACTGCCGGCTGATGCCAGCAAGAAGGTGCTGCTCGTCGGTGGCGGTGTTGGTGTGGCTCCGTTGCTCTATCTCGGCAAAAAAATCAAGGCAATGGGCTGTGAGCCTACGTTCCTGCTCGGCGCGCGCACGGCAAAGGACGTGCTCGAAAAGCCGCTGTTCGAGGAGGTCGGTCGCGTGCTCATCACTACCGAGGACGGCTCTGAGGGAGAGAAGGGATTTGTGACCAACCACTCCGTGCTGTCGCAGGAACACTTCGACCTCATTTCCACATGTGGTCCTAAGCCTATGATGATGGCTGTGGCACGCTATGCCTACAAGAACAACATAGAGTGCGAGGCATCGCTGGAGAACAAGATGGCGTGTGGCGTGGGCGCTTGCCTGTGCTGCGTGGAGAAAACGGTTGAGGGCAACAAGTGCGTTTGCAAGGAAGGTCCGGTAATGAATATAAAGAAACTATCATGGCAGATTTAAGTGTAAAAATAGGCGGTCTGAAGCTCAAGAACCCCGTGATGACCGCATCGGGAACATTCGGATATGGTTTGGAGTTTGCCGACTTCGTGCCTCTCGACGGCATCGGCGGCATCATCGTGAAGGGTACGACACTCAGTCCGCGCGAGGGCAACGACTATCCGCGCATGGCTGAGACTGCATCGGGTATGCTCAACTGCGTGGGTCTGCAGAACAAGGGAGTAGACTACTTCTGCAAGAACATATATCCGCAGATTAAGGATATCGACACCAACATGATTGTCAACGTGAGCGGCTCGTCACCCGAAGACTATGCTGAGTGTGCCGCACGCATCGACGCACTTGACAACATCCCGGCCATAGAGCTTAACATCTCCTGCCCTAACGTGAAACAGGGCGGCATGGCATTCGGCGTGACCACAACGGGTGCTGCAAGCGTAGTACGTGCCGTGCGCCAGCGTTACCACAAGCCAATCATCGTGAAACTGTCGCCTAACGTGACCGACGTGACCGAGATTGCCAAGGCAGTGGAGGCTGAGGGTGCCGACAGCGTGTCGCTCATCAACACGCTTATGGGCATGGCCATCGACATCGAGAAGCGTCGCCCGCTGCTGAGCATCAACACCGGCGGACTGAGCGGTCCTGCCGTAAAGCCAGTAGCCCTGCGCATGGTATGGCAGGTAGCCAAAGCCGTGAAGATTCCTGTTGTTGGTCTTGGCGGCATCTGCACAGCCGAAGATGCCATCGAGTTCCTCATGGCGGGAGCCACAGCCATCGAGATTGGCACAGCCAACTTCCTCGACCCTGCCGTGACAATAAAGGTGCGCGACGGCATCAACTCTTGGCTCGACAAGCACGGTTGCTCGTCGGTGAGCGAGATTATCGGTGCGCTCGACGACTAAAAGTGCACAAACAACATCTTTATCCGTGGCGGAGACCTCCGCTACGGATAAAGATGTTATTCTTTTCCCTTATTTTCCAAGTACTCCGCAAATATTCTTGCGGCGCTCTCAACCTTTGCCGCACACGGACGTTTTTTGTAATATTCAGCCGTGCGCGCCGATGCCACATACGATGAGTGGGCCTTTTCCGTGCCTTTCAGTCCAAGTATCTCGGCGCAAATGAGTGATCCGTTCTGCTCCTTCGACTTTCCGAGCAATTCCTGCACAACCTTATAACAGGCCGACTTGCCCTCGCGGTCACTGCCTTCCGTCTGGCCGCAGTCAAGACCAACGAGTGCGACAATGCCCGACACGGCGCCACACATCATGCGCATACGCCCCACTCCACCGCCAAATCCGGCAGCAATGCGCTTGGCAAGGTTGTCATCCAAGCCATAAAGGTCGGCAAACGCAGCCACGACCGACTGGCAACAGCCGTAGCCCTGCATGAAATTGTCCACAGCACGCTGCACACGTGTCTCCATTTCGGGAGACAACGTTTTTTGTTCTAATGTTTCCTCCATATTCTCCTACAAATTCTTTATAAACTTCGCCGGCACTCCACCGACAAGCGTATGTGGCGCAACATCCTTTGTGACGACGGCTCCAGCTGCCACAACAGCCCCCTCGCCTATTGTCACACCACCTATAATCGTGGCATTGGCGCCTATCCAACAGCCGTCGCCAATGACAATTGGCTTTGCGAACGTGCGCCAGCGGTATTCGCCCGACTTGGGATTCCAATTCTTCGTGAGCCGCTCGTCAAGCGGTGTTGGGTGCGACGCCGTGTTCATCTGCACTCCCGGGGCAATGAGCACGTCGCTGCCTATGACTATTGAGTTGCAGTCGGTGAGTATGCAGCGATAGTTGATGCTGACATTGTTGCCTATGTGTATGTTGTCGCCGAAGCCTATTATTATTCCGTCAGCCACCGACACATTGGTGCCCACACTGCCAAACTGCTCGCGAATCATGCCGTAGCGTTTGTTGCGGTCGGCGTAAGGCAACGAGTTGTATTGCTGCATCCAGTTGGTGGCCTGCGACTTGCGCTCAATGAAGACTGGGCTGTGGCAGTCGTACAGCTCGCCAGCCATGCACTTGTCCTGCTCTGTCATAACATAATCGGCAGGACGGCAACCTCCATTCCCGGCTATTATCTCGCGCAATTCCTTCTCATACTGCACTGCATCCTTAAAGCAGATGCCGAACATTCCGTATTCACGCGCGGCGACAATGTTCTCCATCTTGTCGTCGGCGAATACACACTCCTCGGCTTTCAACCCGAGTTTCTGGCACGTGCGCTCGTAGATATCGGCATTTGGTTTGACCAAGTGCTCGTCGGAAGAGATGATGCGGTCATCGAGCAACTGGAAAATCGGATACTGGGTCATCGTCACGTAGACGCGGCTCGACCAATTGGTTAGTCCGTAGAGGCGATAGCCTTCTGCCTTCAGCTTCACGAGCAATGCGCGCATACCCTTTATCTCGCCGAGCACAAACTCGGTATAGCGGTCGCCAAACTGCTGTATCTCGTCGTGCCACTGCGGCATTGCCTGCTGCATGTCGGCGATGACCTGCTCAAATGTACGGTCCATGCGGTCGAGACGCTCGTTCCAACGGTCGTCCATAAGATGGCGGTAGAAATCGAGAGCCTGTTCGTGTGTGGCGAATATCTGGTCGAGAATGAAGAAATAGTCATAATCGACAAGCACCTTGCCAAAATCAAATATCAGGTTTTTTATCATAAAATTGTTTTGTTTTGCTAATTATATTGCAAAGGTAACGCAATAAAGCACGCAATACAAAACAAGCAGACTAATTAACTAAAAAATTAACGATATACAGAAACAACAAAACAACATGAGGGTAAAGCCAAAACTCTAAAACAGAGCATTGACTTTACCCTCATACTTTTTTTATTGTCAACCCGCCTTTATTGCGTTTTGACACACTCGTAGCCTAAAGCTTAGATTATGCTGTTCTTCTTTGTCCACTCCACAATCTCTGGAATGTAGCCGAATGCGAGACCTGTGACTGTGTCGGCGCAGCCGTAGTAGACAGCGATGCGGCCTGTCTCCGGGTCGTGAATCTCGGCGCAAGGGAAGCAAACGTTTGGCACGTCGCCCATGCACTCGTAAGGAGTCTGCGGAGAGATGAGGTAAGGACCTGAGCGGTGGGTAGCCTTCCAAGGCTGCTCAAGGTCGAGAAGTGCAGAACCGAAGGCGTAAACATAACCGTTGCAAGAACGGAGCACGCCATGGTAGAACAGCAACCAGCCTTCAGAAGTCTTAACAGGCACAGGACCTGCACCAATCTTCATGCACTGCCAAGCCGAAACCTCGAAGGCGGCAGGAGCCATCACGTGGCGGTGGTGTCCCCAGAACTCCATGTCGGGTGACTCGCTGTAGAAGATGTCGCCGAAAGGAGTGTGGCCTGTGTCGCTCGGACGAGAGAGCATTGCAAAGTGGCCGTTGATCTTCTCCGGGAAGAGCACGCCGTTGCGGTTGTAAGGCAGGAAGGCATTCTCAAGCTGGTGGAAAGTCTTGAAGTCCTTTGTCCATGCGATGCCGATT
Organism: Prevotella sp.; assembly: GCA_050875085.1. Taxonomy (GTDB): domain Bacteria; phylum Bacteroidota; class Bacteroidia; order Bacteroidales; family Bacteroidaceae; genus Prevotella. The sequence goes on from JBNMLZ010000016.1 coordinate 20,065, forward strand.
GTTGGTCCGTGGTAGCCGTTGCACCATGTCACGTAGTAGCGGTCCTCGATGAAGCACACGCGTGGGTCGTAGCCATACACCCACTCGCCGATTTCCTTGTTGTCACACTCAAAGCGGAGCGGCTCCTCGTTGATGTTCCAGTTCACGCCGTCCTTTGAGAAACCCACATGGAGCACCATGCGGCGGTTGGTGTCGTCGCAGCGGAACACTCCTGCAAAGCCCTCACCGAAAGGCACTACTGCACTGTTGAATATACTGTTGCTCGTAGGGAGCAGGTCACGCGGGATAATAGGGTTCTTTGAACAACGCCACAGCGGAGAGCGTGCGCCATCTGGACGGTCTTCCCAAGGCATATTTGGCAACGGGTTGCCTGAAATGATTAGTTTGCTCATAGTTGTAATGTTTATTTTAATAAGTTATTTCTTTTTTCCAATTTTTCCCTCTTTCCTCACTTTTTCTTGTCAGGATACGTGAACGGCACAAACCACGTGATGAGGAATGCCGGTATGGTGCACACGAGCACGAAGATGAAGAAGTCGCGGTAGCCGATGGCGTCGCTCACGTAGCCACTGAGCATACCCGGCAGCATAACGCCGAGGTTCATAATGCCAGAGGCAAAGGCATAGTGTGCCATCTGGTGCTTGCCCGGTGCTATCTGCTGCATCATGAAAAGGGTGAGTCCCACGAAGCCGAAGCCATAGCCGAAGTATTCGAGCACGATGGCACTGCCGATGTACATGAGGTTCTCTGGCTGGTAGATGGCGAGCAGCGTGTAAGCCACAAACGGCAGGTTGAACACGCAGCACAGTGAGAACAGCGACTTCTGCAGTCCGCGGTGCGCGATGTAGTAGCCGGCAAGTATGGAGCCGACAACGAATGCTGCGGCACCGAACGTGCCGTAGAGTATGCCTATCTGCTCCTCGGTGAGTCCGAGTCCCAGGTCGGCACGGTCGGCCTTGAGGAAAAGCGGCACAATCTTCATCACGAAGCCCTCGGCAAAGCGGTAGAGAATGATGAAGCATATATAATATACAATGTGGCGCTTGCGGAAGAAGTCGGCAAACACCTCGCCAAGCTCTATCATAGTCTGGCGGAATGTCGGCTTCTCGGCAGCGTTCTTTGGAGCGTCGCCTGGCAGGAACTTTATGTGATACAGTCCGAGCACCACCATTATGATGCCTATGATGAACATGATTGTTGTCCATGCCATCACCGTGCCCTGGTGCTTGGCTGCTGCAAGTGCCGCGGCGTCAAGTCCTGTCGTGTCGCCAGTGAAGTGCTTGATGAGCGTGCCGGCGAGATACACGAGTCCGCCCGTGGCGGCAATCTTGGCGATGTTGTAGAAAGCGCCCTGCCAACCGATGTATTTGGCCTGGTCTTCGGTGGAGAGTGTTGCCATGTATACGCCGTCGGCCGCCACGTCGTGTGTGGCGCCGCTGAGGGCGATGACGGCAAGCAGCGCAATGCTTATGGCGAAGAAATGGGGCAGGTGCAGCGCCATTGCCACAAGACCGAACACGCAGCCTGTGGCTATCTGTGTGAGCACGACGAAGAATTTCTTGGTTTTGTAGATTTCGAGCAGCGGGCTCCACAGTGGCTTCAGCGTCCACGGGAACATGATGATTGATGTCCACAGGGCTATCTGTGTGTCGCTGATGTCAAGACCTTTGAACATGAGGGTACAAACCATGTTCAGCACCACGAATGGCATGCCCATGGCAAAGTAGAGCGTCGGCACCCATGAGATTGGGCTTCGCTGATTGCTTGTATTAGGTTCCATTGATTTTGTTTTAGTTGTATTTTTGATTAGTCTTTGCAAAGTTAGCGAAAAAAATCCATGCACGATAAAGAATTTGCATCCTTTATTGCGCATGGATATAAAAAAATCTACTTCTCGATGCCTTCCTTGCGTACAAGCTCGTCATAAGTGCGGTCCATCTCCGATGTCATGACGGTGAAGTTGTGCTCATTTAGGCACACCTTGAGGAACATGGCGGCAAGGTCGCCGTCGTTGTCGCTGAAGTCGGCTGCCTCGTCAAGCAGCAGCACGTTCATGGCGTCGAGCAACAGGCGGAACAGCGTTGCCTGGCGCAATGCCGGCTTGCCTTTGGCTGCCGAATGGCGCAAGCCGCGGGCATAGGCATACATCACGACGCGCACTGTAAGCTCAATGGCGCGGTCGGTGTCAACAGTATTGTCTTCGCTGTCGGCAGTCTTTGCGGCTGCGTCCTTGCAGTTGGCAAGGTGGTCGGCTACTGACAGGCAGCGTCCGCCGAGCAATGCCGAGAAGTTGCGCTTGTATTCGTCAACCATTGCCTCATACATCTGCTCCGATGCACATGCCGTCTTGACAAGCGCCATCATGTCGTCGCCGCGCTGCTGTGCCTCGCGCACCACGCGCTCTATGTCCTTGTACTCGAAGTTCATGGCTGCGAGCGGAAAGAAGATGGTGTCGAAGAACACCGGGGCGATGTGCCCGTAGTGGTCCAGCATCGACTGCTTCACGTTCTTAGGTTGCCGGCGTTCCTTGGCATCAGCCTCGCTGTTGTCGATCACTCCCGACGAAAATGCGTCGAAGAAAGAGCGCACGAGCGCTGCAAGAAGCTTATGCTTTTCAACCTTCATAAGCTGCGGTTATTTCCATTACATACACATCGTGCAGTCCGCCCTTTGCACCGCCATACCACTGCTCTATCGACTTGTCGATCATCTCCTCCGGACGAATCTTTGTCTTGTAGAGCTTGCGGCACTGCAATGTGAGGCGTGCCTCGGCGAACGTCACACAGCCGTCCTCGGTGGCTACCGGTGTGAGCGAGCACTCCTTTGCCTTGTCGTAGTCGCGTCCCGACTTGGAACCGCAGAAGTTATATGTCTTGCGAGCCTCTTCTGACTTGCCAAGGAACACGAGGTTCACATTGTCGCCCTGCTCGATAAGCTCATGTGTGAAACGCTCCGGGCGGATGAATGCCACTGCCACCGGCTTGTTCCACAGCCATCCGAGGCAACCCCATGAGGCGGTCATCATGTTGAACTTGTCGGTCGTGCCGGCTGTGACGAGCATCCACTCCTTGCCGATTGTTGTAAACACATTGTCGTGCAACTCAGAAACTTCTACCTTTTTCATTGTATCTTGTTTTAAAGAATTATTTTCCAACAAAGATATTATGAATATTCCACACTCACAAGTTTTTACAAATAAAATCTCTCAGCCATTAATTTTTTTGTTAATTCGTCATCTTGGGATAACATGACCCCATCCGTGGCGGAGGTCTCTGGCCTCCGCAGTAATCAGTGAAATGACATAAGTGTTTGTAATGATAGGATGCAACGGAATATAAGATTTACTTTTTCGGGGGCGGGGCGCCCCCGCTCCCAATTATGGGGTACAAAAAAAGGACAAGACCTGTTAAAAGTCCTGTCCTTCAATTCCATTCTTTTACAAAAGAGAGCCTCTTGTCGGATTCGAACCAACGACCCCGAGATTACAAATCACGTGCTCTGGCCAACTGAGCTAAAGAGGCGGGTGGGCAAGCTACTCATATCGCGCCGCTACAACCAACTACCTTTGCTACGTTCCCGTCCTGGAGGATTCGAAGGGAGCTGGCCGTATAAGACTTGCCCATGTCTTTTTCAAAAGCGAGTGCAAAGGTAGGCGTTTTATCTGAAAGCGCAAAACATTTCAGCATAAAACTTTTATAAATTAATATTTATTCACAAACAACATCGTTTTAAAACGCCTTCTGACGTCACATCCGCATTACGATTGTCTTGTAAGCATGTTACTATTGCTTTGTAAGCGCATTACCATTATTTTGTAATCACGTTACAATTGTCTTGTAAGTGCATTACCAAATCGTTGAAAAAACCTAATATTTGCCCTATCCTTATACGTATACGGGAAAAAAGTTGTAAGTTTGCACTCGTTTTATAAAACATACACATTATTTAATGATAAGAATAGAAAATTTCATTCAGCTCAAGGCATTCGCCCGTCAAGACGCGCTCTTCCTGTCAGTCCTTTGGATAGTGAGCTTCGCGTGCGTGACAATGATGCCGGCAGGAGCTCTTGGCAACCTGCTCGCCCTCGCCACACCTTTCCTGATAGCATGGCGACTGTCAAAATTCCGCGACCAGGCACTGGACGGACACATATCGTTCAGACGCGCCTTTGCCTACAGTGCCTACACCTTCTTCTACGCGTCGCTCGTGTTCGCACTCGCACAGTTTGCCTACTTCCGCTTTCTCGACCACGGCACCTTCGCCAACCTCATCACCGAGAGCATGAAGCTGCTCACGCCGATGTATGAGCAGAACGGACTCTCGAAGGCGGAAATCAGCCAAACCATCAGTCAGATAACGATGCTCACGCCAATAGAATGGTCGTTTCTCTTCATGATGCAGAATTTCATCATCGGAGTGATTGCGAGCCTGCCGATAGCGGCTGTCTGCATGAGAAGAACGAAATAACAGCATTTTTTAGACATATAAGAACAAGTAACAACTACACTGAAATGGATATATCTGTAATTATACCTCTATACAACGAAGAAGAATCGTTGCCTGAACTATACGCTTGGATCGAGCGCGTCATGAAACAGAACAATTTCACGTTCGAAGTGATATTCGTAAACGACGGCTCCACCGACCATTCTTGGGACGTAATCGAGGACCTCGCCAAGAAGTCACCCTACGTGAAGGGCATCAAGTTCCGCCGCAACTACGGCAAGAGCCCTGCCCTCTACTGCGGATTCAAGGAGGCGCAGGGCGACGTGGTGATTACCATGGATGCCGACCTGCAGGACTCGCCCGACGAGATTCCCGCCCTCTACCACATGATTGTCGACGACGGCTACGACCTCGTCTCCGGCTACAAGCAGAACCGCAAGCAGGGCGACCCGCTCTCGAAGACCATCCCGACGAAGCTATTCAACGCCACTGCCCGCAAGGTGAGCGGCATACACAACCTGCACGACTTCAACTGCGGCTTGAAGTCCTACCGACGCGACGTGGTGAAGAACATCGAGGTGTACGGCGAGATGCACCGCTACATTCCCTACCTCGCCAAGAACGCCGGCTTCGACAAGATTGGCGAGAAGCCGGTGCACCACCAGGCACGCAAGTACGGCAAGTCGAAGTTCATGGGCTGGAACCGCTTCTTCAACGGCTATCTCGACCTCATCACGCTGTGGTTCCTGTCGAGCTTCGGCAAGAAGCCAATGCACGTGTTCGGATTTCTCGGCACGCTGATGTTCTTCATCGGCTTCGTGTCGGCATTCGCGCTTGGCGTAGACAAGCTGTGGTGCCTGTCGCAGGGAATACCACAAAGGCTCGTCACCGACTCGCCGTATTTCTACATCGCACTGACAATGATGATGATCGGCACGCAGTTCTTCCTCGCCGGATTCATAGGTGACCTCGTGAGCCGCTCGTCACAAAACCGCAACGACTACCAGATAGAGAAGACCATAAAATGCAAGCTTTAACAAAGACATTCGCACTGATGGCAACTGTCGCCCTTGCAGTGTCGGCATGTTCGACGGTAGACTGTCCGCTGAGCAACCGCGTGTATGCCACCTACCGGCTCGCCGGAGCCGTTGACACGCTGAAGGACACGCTCACCGTATGCACGCCGCGCACCATCGACAACGCCGGAGACGACACTGTGCTCATCAACCGACTCACGCTCACCGACAGCCTCGCCCTGCCAATGAGCTACCAGCGCGACGAGGACATGCTGCTCTTCAACCTCACCAAGCAGGGCACGGGCAACACCGTCACCGACACGGTGTGGGTGGCGAAAAAGAACGAACCCCACTTCGAATCGGTTGACTGCAACCCTGCCATGTTCCACACCATCACCGGCGTGCGCTACACACAGCACGCCATAGACAGTATAAAGATTAACAATAATAAGGTAACATACAATGACGCAAAAGCGCATTTCCTCATCTATTTCAAGAACAGTAGCCATTAGCCTGTTGCTTTTAGTGGCTGCCGCCACCGCCTTCGCACAGAAAAAGCCGACGGCAAAGCCTGCCGAGAAAGACACGGTGGCGCTGTTCCGCGGCGTGGCTGTGTCTGCCGACATCGTTGGCTTGGCACAAAGGGCGTTCAGCGACTACGGGCAGTATGAGGCGGCACTCCGCATCAACCTGCGCGACAAATACTTCCCAATCGTGGAGCTTGGCTATGGCACAGCCGACGCCGAGGACCCGAGCACACGGCTTTCCTACAAGACATCGGCGCCATACGGACGCATAGGCTTGGACTTCAACATCGCGCGCCAGAAACACGACGACTACCGCATATATGCCGGACTGCGCTACGCCCTGACCTACTATAAGTTTGACGTGACGGGACACGGCATAAAGGACCCCGTATGGGGCGACGACGTCAACTACGGAGCCAAAGGCGTGAAAGCCAACTACCACTGGCTTGAGGGCGTGTTCGGAGTGGATGCCAAGATTGCCGGACCACTGCGCCTGGGCTGGAGCGTGCGCTACCGGCGCCACCTGTTCGGCGACGACGGCTCATTGGGCAACACCTGGTATGTGCCAGGCTACGGCAAGCAGGGCGGCTCACGGCTTGGCGGCACCTTCAACGTGATTTTCGAACTTTAACTTACTCACCCACCCCACTTTCCAACACATTATTATATTAACGCATGAAAAAGAAAATCTATTGGCAACTCCCATTCCTGATATTCCTAATCGTAGGCACCGTGTACATCGTGCGCCAACAGCGCAGCACGCCCTACCAGCACGACGAGGGTCAGGTGTTCGGCACTTTCTACCACATCACCTACCAGAACGACTCGTCCGTGAACAACGACATACTGGCTGAGCTTGCCAAGGTGGACAGCGCACTGTCGATGTTCAACAAGCAGTCGATTATATCGCGCATCAACCGCGGCGAAAACGTTGAGACCAACGACATGTTCAACACTGTGTTCAACCTTGCCGAGAACGTGTCGGACAACACTGGCGGCGCATTCGACATAACCGTGGCTCCACTCGTGAACGAATGGGGATTCGGATTCAAGACCGGCAACCCGCCCACAAAGGCGGTCATCGACTCGCTGCGGTCGGTGGTGGGCTACAAGAAGGTGGCTCTCAACGGCAACCGCATCATCAAGAAAGACCCTCGCGTGATGCTCGACTGCAGCGCCATTGCAAAGGGCTACGGCTGCGATGTTGTGGCGCGTATGCTTGAGCGGCGTGGCATAAAGAACTACATGGTTGAGATAGGCGGCGAGGTGGTGACACACGGCATCAGCGAGAAGCGCCTGCCATGGAAAATAGGCGTCACTAAGCCTACCGACGACTCGCTCGCCGTTGACAAGGAACTACAGACGGTGCTCAACGTGAAGGACATGGCCATGGCTACAAGCGGCAACTACCGCAACTTCTACTACAAGAACGGCAAGAAATACGCCCACACCATCGACCCCAAGACGGGCTACCCCGTGCAGCACAGCATCCTCTCAGCCACCGTGCTTGCCAAGCACTGCGCCGAAGCCGACGCCTACGCCACATCGTTCATGGTGATGGGCATGGACGGAGCTAAACGCATTCTCGACAAGCATCCCGAGCTGATGGCCTACCTCATATATGCCGACCACAAGGGCAACATGCAGGTGTGGTACTCACCAAGCATGAAGGACAAGATACTGAAATAAAGGATGAATTTCTATGACAAACTTGTAGCCCTGCCGCTGTTTCAGGGTATGACAAACAATGAACTGATGCAAATCATAGGACAGACAAAATTCTCGTTCAACCGCTTTGCAGCAGACAAGACTATACGCAACGAAGGAGAGCCATGCCAAAGCATGGCTTTTCTTTTTGACGGCACCGCAAGAATGATTTCGTCTGCCGACGACCACGGCTATTCCGTAGAGGAAACGCTGTTTGCCCCCTTCATCCTACAACCCGAACGCCTGTTCGGACTCACACAGCGCTACACCCACAAGTTTGTGGCTGCCACTTCATGCGACATAATGGAGCTTGACAAGAACGACATAATGCGGTTGTCCGACGAGTTCATCATCTTCCGCATCAACCTGATGAACGTGCTGTCAACAGTGTCGCAGAAAGCCGAGCGCAATATCTGGAGCACAAACCCATGCGACACACGCGGCAGACTCGCGAGATTCTTCAAGAGACGGTGCACCGTACCTACCGGGAAAAAAACAATAAGGATAAAAATGACACGCCTCGCCCAGGAAATCGGGCTCGGACGGCTTGCCGTGTCAAAGGCACTGAACGCCATGGAGGAAGAAGGCCTGCTTGCGTTCAGCCGCGGAATAATAACCGTTCCTGCGATAGAAAAACTATAAAAAGACAACGAATGACAACCTTTTTCATTATTGCCTCATGACATTTCTCTGACGTCGTCACAAGAGCCGTGCCGTGTTGGCACGGCTAAAAAGTTGTCATTCGTTGTCTTTGTTGTCTTTTATATATATAATTCGTCGTCTTTATACAACGCTTTTCTTTGTTGCTTTATTTCTCGTCAAACTCCGAGAGATCCACAAACTTTCCGCGTGCCTTGCGGTCGGCAATGGCCTTTGCAAGACGCTTGCGGCGCTCCGGTGCTATCCACTGGCGCGCGAACACATTAGGAATTGCCACGCCAAGCGAGATACACATGATGGTGATGGCGGAACCCATGCCGAACTTCACGGCATTTGTCAACTCGCCAACCACACCGTTAAGCTCAATCAATGCCACAAGTGCGCGGTACATCAGCACACCGGGCACCATCGGGATTACGCTCGGGATGGAAAGCACGTGGTGAGGCACGTGGAACCAGTGTACAGCCTTCACGCAGATGAGCGAGATGAGCGCGCTGCCAGCCAGTGAGCCGATGGCCAAGCCCATGTCAAGACCGATATTGTTGTTCGACGGACCGAGATTGACAAAGTTACGCGTACATACGGCAATAATTCCGCCGATAGCCACAACCCACAGCAGACGGCGCTGGATGTTGAAAATCATCGAGAAGCCCATTGCCGATATAGCGGCGGCAGCGGCATAGCTGATGTAGTTGTTGTGAGGAATCATCGGTATGGTGTAGAACTGCGTCAGGTCGAAATGCGAAATCTTCAGGAAGAAAGCTATACCGAACGACATCGCCACAATCATGAGGAACGTGTTTATGGCTCGCGTCAAGCCGACCTGTATGTAGTTGTCAAGCATGTCATCAACAAAGTTTATCAATGGCACACCAGGCACGATGAACAGAGCGCAGGCGAGCAGCGGATGCAGCGGAGTGGTTGTCCACGATGAAGGCAGCCACATCGTGAGGTAGGCAAGCAGGGTGGCAACGAATGCAGCCACGGCAATGCCCATGTAGTTGTTGAATCCCTTGCGCAAGAGCCAGCCACGCAGATACATGCCAACGGCAGCGGCAAACGACGCGTAGAAGAAGGCTGTCCAGTCGCAGCCGAACTGGATGCAGAATCCGCCGCAGGCGAAACCCGTTCCGATGGCAACTTGAAGCGGTGTGTAGTTGCGCTTGCGGTTGGCTATTTGTTCAAGCTCCTCGGCATACTGTTCTATCGTGTAATCATCGTTAATTGCTCTCCATGAGAGTTTAGAGATGAGCGAGATGCGGGTCATGTCGATGCCGTGCTTGGTGCAACGCTGGAATTTGGTGAATGAATGCTCACCATCACTCAGGTTCACCATAAGCATGTTGTACTGCACGTAGACATGCAGGTGCTCCTCGGGCAGCCCGAGAAAAGCGGCAACACGGTTCATGTTGCGGATGATGCGGTTGGTGTCGGCAGCGCTCTCGACGAGCATCTGACCTGTCTTGAGAAGCAAGTCAAGCTTTCTTCTCAACATTTTTTCGTACTCGATTTTTTGGATTTGATCCATACTTTCTCTTTGTGTGTGTAATTTGATTTTGTAAAAAAATAGGGCTTTGCCTTTTTAAACGAGTGCAAAGGTACTGCTTTTTTGCGATATAGGGAAATATAAGCTTTTTAAATATATAATATGTGAAGTATATCGACAAAAAATCGTATCTTTGCAGATACATAACGTATATAACAACATCAAAACCTATTCTGTATGAAAGAATTCTTCAAGTATGTACTTGCCACAGTTGTAGGCATTATCGTGTTTCTCATCGTTGCCGGCATCTTCGGCGTGATGAGTATCGTAGGAATGGTGGCATCAAGCCAGACCACACAAAACGTAGAGAAAAACTCTGTGCTCGTACTGAAGCTTGACGGCGAGATAAACGAACAGGGGCAGGACGACATCATGGGAATGATCACGGGCAACTACATGCCGTCGACTGGCCTCAACGACATACTCAACGCCATAAAGAAGGCCAAGACCAACGACAACGTGAAGGGCATCTACATGGAAGCCGGAACGCTGAGCGCAGGCATGGCGACACTTGAGGAGATACGCGACGCTCTCGACGACTTCCGCAAGAGCGGCAAGTGGGTTGTGGCTTACGGCGACGCCTACTCGCAGGGTGCCTACTACCTTGCGTCGGTTGCCAACAAGATATACCTCAACCCGCAGGGTATGCTCGACTGGCACGGACTCGGCGCGCAGCCAATGTTCCTCAAGGACGTGATGGCTAAGTTTGGAGTGAAGTACCAGGTGGTGAAGGTGGGCACTTTCAAGAGCGCCACCGAGACATTCACCGAAGAACACATGAGCGACGCCAACCGCCTGCAAACCCAGCTCTACATCAACGGAGCATGGAGCAACATCTGCCAGGCAGTGTCGAAAAGCCGCGGCATAAGCGTTGACTCACTCAACCGCTATGCCGACGAATACACCGGACTGCAACCTGCCGAACTGCTGAAGAAGCGCAAGATGGTGGACGAGCTGATGTATGCCGACAAGGTGAAGGATGCCGTGAAGAAGCTCCTGAAAATCGACGAGGACGACGCTGTGCCACAGCTGTCGGTCAGCGACATGCTCAACACCAAGGATGAAAAGACCGACGGCGACGAGATTGCCGTATACTATGCCTATGGCGACGTGGTGCAGAGCGACAACGCGTCAATCACGTCGGGAGGCTCACACAGCATCGCTGCCGAAACAGTGTGCAAGGATTTGGAGGATCTCATGAACGACGACGACGTGAAGGCCGTGGTCATCAGAGTGAACTCCGGCGGCGGCGACGCCTACGCATCCGAGCAGATATGGCACCAGGTGAGCGAACTCAAGGCGAAGAAGCCTGTAGTGGTGTCAATGGGCGACTATGCCGCATCGGGCGCCTACTACCTGTCGGCTCCGGCTTCGTGGATTGTGGCCCAGCCAAACACGCTGACCGGCAGCATCGGCATTTTTGCCGCCATACCCGACATGAGCGGACTCATCACACAGAAGCTCGGCGTGAAGTTTGACGAGGTGAAGACCAACCGCAACTCAACTTTCGGCAACACCATGGCACGCCCATTCACCGCCGAGGAGACCGCCATGCTGCAGGCAAGCGTCAACCGCGGCTACCAGCTGTTCCGCAAGCGCGTGGCTGACGGACGCCACCTGCCGGTGGAGAGCGTGGAGAAGATCGCACAGGGAAGAGTGTGGATTGGCAACGACGCGCTCAAGATTAAGCTTGTCGACCAGCTCGGCAACCTCAACGACGCCGTGAAGAAAGCCGCACAGCTCGCGAAAATCAAGGACTACTACACGACTGAATACCCATCCCCATCGTCGTGGACCGACCAACTGCTGAACGAAGCCTCGGGCAGCAGCTATCTCGACGAGCAGCTGCGCCTCACACTCGGCGACCTGTACGAGCCGTTCTGCATGATGCGCACGCTCAACAAGCGCCAGGCTATACAGGCACGACTTCCTTATATAATGAATATCAAATAAAAATATGAGAACCGAAGGTGATTTCATAAAAATCAATGAGTGGCTTCTGCCTCTCAGCTGGCTCTACGGCATCGGGGTGCGGGTGCGCAACTGGATGTTCAACATCGGTGTGCTCAAGAGCCAGAGCTACGACATACCGATAATCGCGGTGGGCAACATCACGGTTGGAGGGTCGGGCAAAACCCCACACGTGGAATACCTCATCAACCTGTTGCACGACAAACTGAAAGTGGGGGTTCTTTCGCGCGGCTACAAACGCAAGAGCCATGGCTACGTGCTTGCCGACAAGGACACTACCATGCGCCAGATAGGCGACGAGCCTTACCTGATGCGCCAGAAGTTTGACGACATCTACGTGGCTGTGGACAAGAAACGGCGGGAGGGCATCGACCGGCTCACTACCGACGAGGCAACCAAGGACGTCGACGTGATTCTGCTCGACGATGCCTACCAGCACCGCTACGTGAAGCCGGGCATCAACATCCTGCTCGTCGACTACCACCGACTCATCATCTACGACAAGCTGCTGCCCGCAGGTCGTATGCGCGAACCGCAGGACGGCAAGTCAAGGGCGGACATCGTGATTGTGACAAAATGCCCGAAGGATCTGAAGCCGATGGAGTTTCGCGTGCTGAAACGCGCCATGGACCTCTACCCATACCAGGAACTGTACTTCACGACACTGCAATACGAATCGCTGAAGATGGTGTTCGGCGACAAGCGCCTGCCCATATCCGACCTGCCACAAGGCATCAACATACTCCTGCTCACGGGCATCGCCTCGCCACAACAGATGATAATGGACCTGCAGTCGGTGTCGCAGAACATCACGCCCGTGACGTTTGGCGACCACCACCAGTTCACTGCCAGCGAAATGGAGCGCGTCAACTCAACGTTCGCGTCGATGAAGTCGCCAAAGATTATCATCACCACGGAGAAGGACGCCACACGACTGAACTCGGTGGAGGGCCTGTCGGAGGAAACAAAGCAAAACATTTACGCCCTGCCAATAAGAATACGATTCATGTTGGACGGCGAAGAAGAATTTAACAATAAAATTATAAGCTATGTACGAAAAAATTCAAGAAACAGCATCCTGGCTAAAAGAAAGGATGACAACAAGTCCTAAAACAGCCATCATTCTCGGAACTGGTCTCGGACAACTCGCTACCGAAATCACCGACAGCTACGAATTCTCATATAAGGACATCCCCAACTTCCCAGTGTCTACAGTAGAGGGACATGCCGGAAAACTCATCTTCGGCAAACTCGGCGGCAAGGACATCATGGCTATGGAGGGACGCTTCCACTATTATGAGGGCTACTCAATGAAGGAGGTGACATTCCCTATACGAGTGATGTACGAACTGGGCATCAAGACCCTCTTCGTGAGCAACGCTTCGGGCGGCATGAACCCTGAGTTCAAGATTGGCGACCTGATGATTATCACCGACCACATCAACTTCTTCCCAGAGCATCCGCTCCGCGGCAAGAACTTCCCGACAGGCCCGCGCTTCCCGGATATGCACGAGACTTACGACCATGCTCTCATCGAGGAGGCCAACCAGATTGCCAAGGAGAAGGGCATCCGCGTGGTTCACGGTGTGTACGTAGGTGTGCAGGGCCCGACTTTCGAGACTCCAGCCGAATACAAGATGTACCACCGTCTCGGCGGTGACGCTGTGGGCATGAGCACCGTGCCTGAAGTTATCGTGGCTCACCACTGCGGCATCCGCACGTTCGGCATTTCCATCATCACCGACCTCGGACTTGAGGACACTCCTGTTGAGGTGTCACACGAGGAAGTGCAGGTGGCTGCCAACAAGGCACAGCCGCTGATGACTGAGATTATGCGTGAAATGATTCGTAGAGCATAAAGAACATGACTGACATTTCAAAGCTCGGTGAGTTCGGCCTAATCCACCGTCTCACCGACAACATCAAAATAAAGAACAAGTCCACCGTGAAGGGCGTAGGCGACGACTGCGCCGTGCTCCACTACCCCGACTCCGAGGTGCTCGTCACAACCGATATGCTCATGGAAGGCGTGCACTTCGACCTCACATACATCGACCTGCAGCACCTTGGCTACAAGTCGGCTATGGTAAACATCAGCGACATATTCGCCATGAACGGCACACCACGCCAGATTACCGTAAGCATAGCCCTGAGCAAGCGCTTCAAGGTGGAGGACATGGACGAGTTCTACAGCGGACTGCAACTTGCCTGCGACAAGTGGGGAGTTGACATCGTTGGCGGCGACACCACATCGTCGTACACCGGTCTTGCCATCAGCATCACCTGCATAGGCGAGGCACGCAAGGAGGACATCGTATACCGCAGCGGAGCCAAGGACACCGACCTCATCTGCGTTACCGGCGACCTCGGTGCCGCCTACATGGGTCTGCAACTGCTCGAACGCGAGAAGAGCGTCTACTACCAGCAGGTTGACGAGGCACGCAAGAAAAACGACAAGCGCGCCCTTGAGGAACTGAAGGACTTCCAGCCCGACTTCGCCGGCAAGGAATACCTGCTCCAGCGACAACTCCAGACCGAGGCACGCGGAGACATCATCGCCCGATTCCGCGAACTCGGCATACGCCCGACTGCCATGATGGACATCAGCGACGGACTGTCAAGCGAACTGATGCACATCTGCAAGGCGTCAAACTGCGGCTGCCGCATCTACGAGAAGAACATCCCTATCGACTACCAGACGGCTGTCATGGCTGAGGAGATGAACATGAACGTCACCACATGCGCACTCAACGGCGGCGAGGACTACGAGCTGCTCTTCACCGTGCCAATCGGCGACCACGAGAAGATACAGGACATGGATGGCGTGAAACTCATCGGACACATCACCCGGCCAGAACTCGGACAAATGCTCGTCACACGCGACAACCAGGAGTTTGAACTGAAGGCCCAGGGATGGAACCCGCTGAAGAAATAACAAAAGGGGGTGTCGAGCTCCCGCTCGACACATAAGTTATATATTTAATTCCAACACATAAGTTATATATTTAGTTTTGTGTCGAGCAAGAATTAGATACATATATTTAGTTTTGTGTCGAGCAGGAGCTCGACACCCCCTAAAAAACTTTGCAAAAAATTTTGCGGAACCAAAAATTATGCGTACCTTTGCACACGCAAACAAAACGCAGTTGGTGCCATAGCTCAGTTGGTAGAGCAAAGGACTGAAAATCC
>JBNMLZ010000017.1:0-34643 GCA_050875085.1 Prevotella sp.
GATTATTGGGATATTTCCATCGAGGGCATCATCCCGAAGCTTTGCAGCGACAACGCCGCCCTCATCGAGAGGCTTGAGCGTGGCGAGTGGCTTGTGCTTTCTTCCGACAACAACGGCACGGCGCATCTGTCGGGTTCCGTTGACATTCCGTTGCAGTTCTCTTCCGAGAAGTCCACTGGCGACTCGTTCACAGCACTCAACGGCACCACCTTCACGTTCTCGGGCAAGCAGCCGTCGCCGTCGCTTGTCATTGATTTGGATGACTTGAATAAGATATAATCCGTCGCTTTTATTGCCTGACTGCCCCGCACCTCGTCTAAGGTACGGGGCTTTTTTCTTTCTAATTTTGCCGTATATCACATATATCTATAGAATATGGCAAACAATGTTTTACGTATCAACGGCGAGATTTCGAGCTTTCAGGTCTGGCGCGTCAACCAGTTCTTGAGCGAGAACAAGGGCAAGCCGGTCACTGTTCGCATGGCCTCACCGGGCGGCGACGTGGCTGCTGCCGTTCAGATTTCCCACGCTTTTGCCGAGCATGGCGACGTGACTCTCATCCACGACTCTTTCAACGCTTCAGCGGCCACTTGGCTCTTCGGTGCCAAAACTATCAAGATGTATTCCGACTGCATGCTCTATGTGCATTGCTCCAGCAAGGAGGTGTTCTACTGGCAGAACATGAATGCCGACCAGCTCAAGCAGATGGGCATTGCCAACGCCGAGGACATCAAGCACCTTGAGACTATCGACCGCATCATTGCCGACAAGTATGCCTCGCGCGGCAAGCGCACTGCCGACGACATGATTGCCGTCATGAAGGCGCACCCGTGGCTCACGGCCAAGGAATGTAAGGACTATGGTCTTGTCGACGAGATTATTCAGGAGAAGGCTCCTGCCAAGGCTGCCAACGAGATGGTGGGCGCGTTCCGCAACTGCGCCATTCCACTTCCCGAAGACGGTCTCAGCGAGGAGCGCACTTTCCTCCAGCGTCTCGGCGAGCTTCTCGGCTTGCATGTCGGCCAGCCAAAATCTGCCGGGGAGTCTCCAAGTCTGGCTAATGTCGGTCCTTCGCACATTCCCGAAGCTCCCGCTCCTCCCGCTAATCCAGCATCAACTACAATGAACAAAACTTTCACCACTGTCAACACGCTCCTCAAAGTGGAGGGTTTTGACGAGAATGATTCCAAAATCGTTCTCACCACCACTCAGCTTCAGACCATCAACGACCGTCTCGCCGAGCTTCATGGCAAGGTTGAGAACAACGGCAACCTTGAGAAGCAGGTCACCAATCAGCTCGACAAGTTCTCCGATGAGGTCAAGAGTGCCGAGGGCATCGACGCCAAGATTTCAAAAATCAAGGAGGCGTTCGACAAGATTCCGGCTCCTTCGGCACAGCCCCCGACATCGGGTGCCGACCCTCAAGACGAGTTCAAGGACTGCCGCAAAGATCCAATCAACAACTTTTACGACGAATAGACTATGAATTTCAACGATCCTATCGACATCACCGCCGTCAATACTGCGGTGAAGGCTCACAGCAACCAGATTCTTGCTATCAACCACCAGGGTGCCGACGCCATGCTGCGCCACATGTCGCCTATGGTGGGCATTACCGATTCTTACACGTTCACCGAGGCTTTCTTCAAGAAGGTTTCCTCGCGCTACACTGGCACGTTCAAGGAGCAGAAGAACATCGGCTCGTTCGGCAACCGCACACTCACAGTGCATCCGTGCGTCATTGAGGTGCTCGACGAGCCTGAGCGTTACCGCCGCACTTACATCACCGAGGTGCGCGGTGCCATTGAGATTGCCAAGCATCCGTTCGAGATTTGGCTTGTCAACCACATTCTCCAGCAGGCTTCCGAAGACCTTCTGCCGTGCATCTGGAATGCCGTGCTCAAAGAAGACTCTACGCACACCGACCTGAAGGACTCCTTCAACGGTCTCGGCTACCACATCAAGCAGGGCAAGACCGACGGCACCATCGCTGCCGGCAAAGACAATCTCGTCACCACTGGCAAGTTCACACGCGCCGATGTCGGCACACAGCTTCTCTCCATGTGGCGGCACATGCCTGAGCTGTTCCGCAACCAGAAGTCAAAGCTCTACATTCCTTATGCCGTGGGCGACCTCTACGATGATTGGTTTGCCGACGAGCATCCCAATGTTCACTCTCCTGGTCAGTCGCCCGACGAGACCAAGCAGCAGACTCTCTACGGCTCCAAGGGCATGTGCGAGCTTGTGCGCTGTCCGGGTATGCCCGACGACTCGTCGTTTGCCATGCTCACGCTTCAGAACAATGTGGTTTACGGCATGGACAAGCAGAGCGACATGCGCACTCTCCGCGCCGTTCCTGCCGACTATATGTTCAAGGCTCTCGGCAAGTATCTCTTCGGCACGCAGTTCACCACGTTCCGCTACGAGATGTTCTGCTGCAACGACCAGCCGGTTGACCCGTCTGATGTTTAACCATGTTAATAATGTAGATTATGGACAAGAAAAAATGTTACGACCTCGCCGACATTGACCCGGCTTTCGAGTGCGATGCCCAGGACAACATGGGCGGCATCGTTGAGTCTGTCACTTTCGGCTACCACAACGAGGTTGCCACTTGGCCTGACTACCCTTCTTCGTCCGACGCTGCGCTCTCGCTTGAAAAGGCGGGTGCGCTCGACGGCGATGTGGTCATGGCTAATGGCTGCAAGGCTTATAAGTTCAACTTCACCGACAACACTGGCTCGTTCACCATCAAGCCGCAGGGTGAGACTGGCGGCGAGTCGTTCCTTATGGAGCTTACAATGGTGTCGGCACGCATCCGCAAGAAAATTCTCGGTTTCCTCAACGCCACCAAGGGGCGCAAGCTGTTCTTCATCGTCGAGGACAACAACGGCACCAAGTATCTCATGGGCGATGCCCGGCGCGGTGCCATACTTGCCTCCGACAGCGACGGCGCCACAACCGGCACGGCTGCCACCGAGCGCAACCAGACCACTCTCAAATTCCAGTTCAACACTCCGCGTGCTCTCGTCTACGAGGGCGACTGCGAGAATATTCTCACGGCTGCAGGAGCCTAATCTTTTGTTTTTATGCAACTCACACAAGATTATTTCGAGGCGCGTACCCAGGCCATGAAATGGCTTGCGCAGCCAGTTGCCAAGCGCAACTATGCTGCAGGTCTTCAGATTCTCGGCAAGTCGGGCTTCAAGCCTTCGGTTCACGCAATGCTTCTGCGCAAGGGTGAGCAGCCTTGGACTGCCGAGAAGCTCACTTCGTGCCTTCGCGATGTCATCCAGCTCTACTACAATCCCGACGACCCGCGCTTTACCGATGTGCCTGACGTTGACGTTCTCAACGACCGCGACGGCGAGCACCAGCCAGTCAGCGAGCAGACTTCCATGGCTAAGTCAGCCGACACCGACTCCTTCAAGAATATGCCAGAGGTCATGCAGCTTGTGGTCAAGGCTTTTGCCGATGCCTACAAGCAGAGGGCAAAGCTCGCGCGACAGCGCAACGAGATAGGCGAGAACAACGACGAGGAGTCGGTGGCTAAGCGCAAGGAGATTGGCGAGCAGATGGAGTCGCTCACCGACTACATGGATGCGCTCGCTCCTCTCAAGGAGGCTTACGACCGCGACGGCAAGGTGCCTGACAAGACTGAGTTCGAGAGCATCGCGCTTTCCGTTCAGCAGAAGCAGTCGGCCGAGCCGCAGTCTAAGGCCGAGACCGACTATAAGGCTATGGACACCGAGGCTCTGCGCAAGCGCCGCAAGTCGCTCACCAACCAGATTACGCGCAAGGAGAACCAGCTTAACTATCAGTCTGACTCCAAGCAGCAGACTGAGAACCCGATGCCCGACTCTCCCAAGCGTGTGAAGCTTACCAATCAGGTTGAGAGGCTCAAGGCGGAGCGTTCCAAGGTTGAGTATGAGCTTGCTTCACGATCATGATTCTCGACCCGCTATCTGTATCTGTTTCACGAAAGAGCGATGACCCCCAGCCGGATCATCGCTCTCTTGTTAATGTGCTCGACCGTTCCGAGTCCGACATCGAGGTTATTGCTTCCGTGCTTGAGCGCGTGTCGCAGCTTGGCACTATCCACAAGGGTTGCGACAAGCACTTTTACAGCAATGGGGCGTTCAACCTTGTGCAGCTCATGCTTTATGTGCTCCGTCAGACCGGGCCGGCCGATGTCTTTCTCTCGACTTACTCCATAGCCGAGGACTCTGTTTCCACGCTGCGGCGATACGTTGACGATGGCAGGATTCGCTCCATACGCTTTCTCATCGACAACCGCGTGCGTTCTATCTCTCCCAAGCCTTTCGCTCATCTCGTCGCGTCGTTTCCCGATGCCTACCGCTGCACGTCGCTCCACGCCAAGGTTGCGCTCATCAGCAACAACGACTGGCACGTCAGCATCGTGGGCAGCCAAAACGCCACGCACAACCCCAAGCTTGAGCGGGGCATCATTCACACGTCGCCTGAGATATGGCGTTTCGACAATAATATAATGTATGATCAATTTGACCGAGGAGCAAAGTAGGGCGGTGGAGGACATGGCTTATTGCCTTATTCCTTTGCCGCTCATTGCCGTAAACCTTGAGATCGAGGAGTTCGAGCTGAAGGAGCTGCTGCGCGAGCCTTCGTCTGTGCGCACCGCCTACTACCGTGGCTATATCCGTCAGAAGATGGAGGTGCAGCGGGCTGTCATCCAGGCCGCGCAGAACGGTAGCAATCCGGCTATCGAGCAACTCATAAAGATGCTCGGCGACATTTCAAATCAACTGAAGTATGGTTAGAGAATACAAGTCTATCGCCCGTCTCACGCACGACGAGATTGAGGCGCACATCACCGACCCTGAGAACAATCCGCTGCCGGAGCGGTGCCGCGAGCAGTTCGGGCGCGTGCTGTCGGCGGCGCGTCTGCTCGACGACTATCCAGACGACAACCATGTAATCCGCCTCATGCGCGCCAAATACGATGTGTCGCCGTCAACCGTGCGCCGCGACATCGCTCTGGCGCGTCAGCTCTACAAGTCGCGTCACACTTTCGACTGGGACTTTTGGCAGTCGTGGATGATCAAGGACCAGCTTGAGCTTATACGCGAGTGCAAGCTGCGCGGCGACCTGAAGGAATGGAACAAGGCGAAGCTCGTGCTCCACAAAATCATCGGCGAGCGTCCTGCCGGCGAGGAAGACCCGCGCCGCATGCAGGCAAACCAGTTCTTCATTCAAATCGTGCAAAACGGTCAGACTCAGAATGTTTCGCTCGGCGACGTGCGCAACTACTCCGACCGCGACAAGAAAGAGCTTATCGACAACCTTTATCAGCCTATCGACGACAGCGAGGCTGAAGAAATCATGCAGACATGACACAACCACACAAGCAGGACTTCTGGCAGGAGGACATCCACGTCAACCGCGTGCAGTATGCCTACCTCATGCTTCAGGCCAAGAACAAGTATGCCATCATGTCGCGCGGCACGGGCAAGTCGTTCATCGTCGGAGCCGAGGTCGACGAGAACGTGCGCATCATGCCGCGCGGAGTCACTACCATTGCGCAAGCCACCATCGGCCAGGCTCTCACCAAGACGCTGCCTTCCACGTTCAAGATGCTCGAGATGCTGGGCTACAAACCCTACGACTACGACACCCACACGGGCGACTATGTGGTGTGCAAGCGTCCGCCCGACTCGTTCCTGCGTTCCTACGAGCACCTCATGCAGTTCGACCATGTAATCAGCTTCAGCAACGGCCACTGCCTATATATCCTCACGCAGGAGGGCAACTCGCGCGGTCCCAACGCCGACTTCAACATCACCGACGAGGCGCTGACCATCAACAAGGAGAAGTTCGACCAGGAGGTCGCGCCTACCAATCGTGGCAACGAGTGCATCTTCGGCAAGCGCAGCGAGCGGCCCATCGTCAAGCACCACGGCAACGCCTTTCTCTCGTCCATGCCCTACACGGCGCAGCAGAAGTGGCTACTCTCCCCGGCCGAGTACTACGAGAAGGAGCGCGGCATTCCGCTCTTCCAGAAGTGGAACCGCATGGTCACGGTGCAGATGCAGCTCATAGAGGCTTACATCGCACACGACCGCCAGCTCTTCCGCGACCTATGGAATGAGGCGGTACGCCAGCGCCATGATCTCACACCGTTTGTGTCGCAAGACTCCACGCTCTTCATCCTCGGCTCGGTGTTCGACAACATCGAGAACCTCGGCATGTCGTACATCGTCAACCAGTACCGCGTCATGGACAAGCTCTCGTTCATGGTGGAGATTCTCAACTTCGTGCTCGACAAGGTTGACCACTGCTACTACAAGCTCGACGACCGCCACCTCTACTACAACGCCACCAACGACTCCTACCTGCGCGACTTCGCCGAGAACTCCGGCTACAACTGGCACGACCTCGCACGGGTGCAGGACTCGCGTGCCGACCTCGACTGCGACCCCACGCAGCCGCTCGAGATCTCAACCGACTGGGGCTCGGCCGCGTCGTTCCTCTCCGTAGGGCAGGAGCGCATGTTCGACTTCGCCTCTAAGACGGTGTCGCAGCAGCCGGTGGATTGCGTGATCAACGAGTTCTTCGTGCGCCGCGACGACGAGACCGACACAGAGGTGAACGCCCTCGCCGACAAGTTCATCGCCTACTACGAGCACCATGCCTGCAAGCGCGTAACCTTCTACCGCGACCGCTATGGCGACGCCCGACGTGCCAACGCAAAGAAGTCGTACAACGAGCTGTTCATCGAGCGGCTCCAGCGCTACGGCTGGCAGGTGGAGCAGCGCGTGCATCCTGGCATGGAGCCGCCGCAGCACGAGAAGTTCCTGCTGTGGACATACATCCTCTCCGAGACCGACCCGCGCTTTCCTCATGTGCGCTTCAACGCCACGCGCTGCCGCTACACGCTCATATCAATGCAGAACACGCGCGTCGTCGAGGACTCGCAAGGCCGCTTCGCCAAGGACAAGAGCTCGGAGCGCAAGCAGAGCATCATGCCCGAGGAGGCAACCCACTTCGGCGACTGCGTTGACAAGCGCATCTGGACCAAGTACTTCACACGGCTGCAGGGACTCAACACGGCATTCGTAGATGCTCGCGTGTAGCTCTCGCGCCTCTCGTTTTCTGTCGCCATTTCTGTCGCCACGCCGACTGCTTGCCGTTCGCTTAGGACTGCTTGCGGTCGGCGTTTTTGCGCTCAATTCAAAATTCAAAACTCAAAATTCCTAATTCCGTGCCCTCCTTTGGTGGGCACGGCGAGTCATATTTCAACTGAAAGGCGCACGTTTGGGCGCACCGCTCGGTAGGGCGCGGCTGGCTCCGTTGTCACGGAGGAGCGGACTTTTTAGAAAAGTCCACACGAAAACCCTTTAAAATCGGTATGCTTAACATATTTTAATGAAACAATTTCGCCCCGAAAATCGGCGGTTTTGCCTGGCGCTGAAGCTACAAAACCGCCGATTTTCGGGGATTTTGGTATGTGCGCCAAATCTGTCGCCCATCTGTGTGCCGTGGGCTGGTGCCATCGGCGAAAGAGGTATTTTCCGTTTGGAAAATGCGTTGTCTGTTCGTCTTCTGCCGCAGCCGAGAGCCTTTTTCATATAGGTAGGCTTCGCATCAGCTCAAATCCCGTTTTTCCGCTCGCGAAGTTACGGCAGACGGGCTCCGCCAAGAACCGCCACGAGGGGCTAAAACGATAATTTTTTAACGGCAGCCTTCCGCAGTTTTTCTCCTCTAAAGCTCCCGAAAAACAGGGTTTTCCATTAAGAAATCACCGTTTTTTTCTTGTCTTCCGCCCTTTCCTCTGCCGTTTTGTCTGCGGCGTAAAAAGCGACATTCGACCCGACGTGAATAACGTTCAAAAAAAACTCTCGGCAGCGGTTCAGACGAGTTGTAAAAAGCTCTCTTCTCGCCTCTGAGAATAAATTCCGAAGATTATGAAGACAACAAGCTATTACAACTACATCCCCCAACGCGCCAACATCGCCGACGAGCGCGCCGACCGCGTGCGCCGCTTCATCTACGCTTTCAAGGACGGCAAACGCCGAGCCACCGACTTCGCCATCGACCTCGTTTCGGCTACGCTCACAAAGTGGTACGGCGCAAGCTGCCCCGACTACGTTCTCTGCTGCATCCCAGCCGCAAGCAACGCCAAGTACATTCGCCGTTTCAAGCGGTTTGCCGCCGAGGTGAGCAAGCGCACCGGCATACAGAACGGCACGAAGCACGTCAACATTTTCGGCATCCGC
Source organism: Prevotella sp. (assembly GCA_050875085.1). Taxonomy (GTDB): domain Bacteria; phylum Bacteroidota; class Bacteroidia; order Bacteroidales; family Bacteroidaceae; genus Prevotella. The sequence continues at coordinate 8,256 of JBNMLZ010000017.1, forward strand.
GAAGCCAAACACAACAACTCGCGCCACATCGTGAGCGAGTCGTTCGGCTACTCCGTCAGCGCCGACCCCGAATTTTTCAAGGGCAAGAATGTCATTCTCTTCGACGACCTAATCACCACAGGCGCGACCGCCGCCGATTTCGCCGCAGAACTTGAAGCCGTAGACGCTAACGTATTGGGCGCGATGTCATTGGCTCGCACCATTAGAGTAAAGCAATAGCAATATTCCCATTTTTCAATATTTCAATATTTCCATCATTATGACAACCGATTTCACCTCCCTCCTCCGCGAGGAACGCCCCGACTACAAAGTAAGCAACCAAGGCATAGCCGCACTAAACGCCGTTGAGCTTCTATCGCTCATCATCGGGCAGGGCAAAGACCCACGCGCCGCCATCCGCCAGTCGCGCCAACTCCTTAACGCTTGTGGCGGCTCGCTCCGCGAACTCGCCAAGCTCCGCGCCGCCGACATCGAAGCCGTGCAGGGCGTAGACCCCACAAAGGCAATGGCACTGCAAGCCGCTTTCGAGCTGTCCAAGCGAATCGCGACAGAAGCTGCCGCCGACCGCCCCGACTTCGGCTCCGCCGATGCCGTTTGGCGGTACTTCCGCCCCACGCTCGGCACCGCCGACCACGAGGAAGCCCACGCCCTACTGATGAACAACCGCCTAAGGCTCGTCAAATCCGTGCGCCTTTCGAGCGGCGGACTCACGGAGACCGCCGTTGACGTGCGCTGCATCCTCCGCGAGGCTCTTCTTGCCAACGCCACTGCGCTCACACTAATCCACAACCATCCGAGCGGCAACACGCGACCGAGCCGCGACGACGACAACATCACGCAGAAGCTCAAACGCGCGTGCGAGACGATGCGCCTGTATATGGTAGACCACGTTATCGTCACCGACACGGCATATTACAGCTACTCCGAGGAAGGCAAGCTATAAAGCCAAGGCAATCATTTTCCCGACCTCACGCAAATGATGGGGTCGGGCACGGCTTCGCCCGTCTGCCCGACCACCCGCCCCTCGCGCCCGCCGCGAAAACGCCTGCGCCATTTTCGCGGCGGGTCCCAAGAGGTAAAAAGCCACCGTCAAGAGGCTTTTTGAGGATTTCTTCAACTTGTTAACAAAAAAGTTATCTTAAAATTTGGGTTATGCTAACTTTTTTGTTAACTTTGCATTGTCTTAATAAAACAAGACACATAGTTCTTTCACATCATGAAACATTCAGAATTGATTAGAGCCTTGATTAAAGCGGGATGCTTTATCAAGAGACATGGTGCCTCACACGATGTTTGGGTTAATCCTAAAACTGGTGGACGGACAATGGTTCCGAGGCACGGAAGTAAGGAAATCAAGAAGAAGACAGTAAAGTCTATACTTGAAGACCTCTTAATTGACTAACAAGGTAGGCTGCCCGGCGAGTCCGGGCGGCTTCCTTATCTGAATGGGCAACGGGGTGAGAGAACTTTACTTATAAAAATAAACATATACAATATGAAAGTTGTTGCAAATATTGAAAGACAACCAGGCGAGAAAAATTATTCTTGCTATATGAATGTCAAGCCATTAAAGACTGGCGTCCTTGGATTGGGTTCTTCTGCAAAAGCAGCTATAAAGGATATGCTTAGCGGTTGGAATGATGCGGCAGAAGACCTTAAAGAGGAAGGCAAAGAAGTGCCTAATCTCGAAATAGAGTACAAGTTTGATGTTGGCTCGCTCTTCAGCTATTACGACTTCATCAATGCTGCCGGGGTCGCGCGTGAGATAGGTCTTAGTTCTTCCGTCATGCGGCAGTATGCCATCGGCACACGCAAGCCAAGCGCGGAGCGCAAAGCACAAATCATCAACGGCTTTAAGAGCCTTGCCAACAAGATGCAAACGGCTGCCTTGTATTGATTTTGTTTCATGGTGACATGAATAAAATAAAATGAAAGAACTATTATTTGGAGCCTTCGGTGCGCGACGCATCGGAGGCTTTTTCTCGATAAAACAAAAGAATAATTATGCAATACTCCGACACACAGCTCGCCGCCGCCACCTCGTCCTCAAGACTCTGCTCGCACACGAGAGCTTTGCCAATGACTATGTGGTTTCCAGCATGGTAAAGAAGCAATACGGCATCAAGGCCACATTCGTCATCGACATGCTCAAGGACGACGGACTTATAGCGCAGCACGGCCAGGCTTTTCTGAAACTGACATCAAAAGGGGCCAAGGCTGCGAAATACGGCATGAAGTGGCACCAACGCAAGCTATCCATCAAAGACAGAGCCAAGATTGCTGGATGGCTCATCGGCGTTGTCGCGTCCATCACGGCAATCGTCTCGTTCATCCTGGGCTTGTTGTGCTGAGATATATCCGCACTGCCGCTCCAAGATGATAAAACACATACGACACAACAAGTATCGTACACAAAATGATAATGGCTGCCGCTACCGTATCACGGTCGAGCGGTGGCCTTTTCTTGTTTTTCTTCGCCTTTTCCATACCGCAAAGTTACCTCTTTCCATCTCTCCCCGGTAGGACAACTCCCCCACGACTTAGTCGGCCTAAAGAGGCCCAGCAAGGCTTATTACCCCTTCCTCCCTCAACTTTTTTCAAACTTTTTCCCCATTTTCCTTGCACATCTCCCGCTTATTTCCTACCTTTGCCATCGCTACAATACTTGTGCGGAGCACTCCGCATAAACAAAGGGCGAGACGATATGTTCAAGCCCAACCAACATTATTACTGATGTCGTGGGCTTATTTTTTTGCCCATACATCTGCCGCATTCCAGAGGCTCGCCCTTTGTTTATGCGGAGCACTCCGCATAATGTGTGGAGATGCAGTCAAGATATACGGCGGTTCGCCTTCCACGTGTTTTTTGGCCCTTTGTGGCGGATAAGCATGAGTGTTGTAGCAGACGAGGAAGTGCGATCCGCCTTTTTTCGTACCCTCTCGTCAAACCGCGCCGGGCGGATTTCCGGCAATAAGGCTACAACACTCAATATTATGCAAACAACTGCATTTATTCCGCGCACTGCTCAGTCGCGCCCGTTGGACATCACCACAGCTTCGGTCCGCAAGGCCGTCAAGCACTGGCTCAACGCAAAGAGCGAGTTATTCACCCTCATCTGCGGCTACTACTGCACACGCCGCCAGGTACTCCGCGTCTATTCCGTCTTCGGCTTCATGGGCCTGGCCGTCATCGCCGCCGAGACCAACATCCCCCTCACCGTCCTCGGCATCGCCCTCGCCGCCTACAACGTGCGCCGGCTCAACCAGGAAGACAACAACCAGGCAGAGAAAGGAGGCAAACAATGAACAGCAATAACAACAAGTCCCAGCACAACGCCCCGCAGCAGCCGGAGCACTTCGACTTCGCCCGTCCCGCCATCGTGCGCCAGCTCGACCACGACATACAGCACGGCCAGATAACCTACCTCATCGACCTGCTCACCAACAGCCGCGAGCACTTGCTTGCCAAGACTGCCGACAGCTCCATGATAGACTGCGGGCTGAAGGAGTATCAGGAGTGGTTCGCCGACCTCGACACCATCCGCGCCGTCATCGGCTTCCTCACCGACCTCAACCGCCACTGTCCCGACAATCTCAAACCGGAAAGGAGGTACCAGATATGGGAAAGATAGGTTTCGCTCAATACTTCGACAACGATGAGAAGGAAAACAGCAAAAAGACAGATGACAGCAAGCAATCTGCCGCCGAGTCTGCCGCCGCAAAGATTGAGGAGGGTCTGTTCTTCAAGCGGCTTGTTGCCGACAATTTTGCAGCTCACGGCGAGCGGCAGCGCCTCATTCTGCGCTCGTCTCGTGAGATTGCCTACATGCTGCGCAACACCTACCCCGTCACCGAGCTGGAGGTCACCAAATACATGACCGCCCTCGGCTTCGAGACCGCCACGTTCGACGGCGAGCCCCTATGGCGCCTCTACGAGCTTCACGACTACGAGGTCAGAGCAAGCAAGCCAATCTCTATCCATCCCCACGGCTTAGAGAGGCTTAAAGAGGCTTAACAAGGCTTACAGCCAAACAGCATCTACATTTTAGTTAAACAATAATAATTTCAGATCTTGCGGTGCGTCCCATGTGAATAGGGCGCACCGCTTTTTGCGTTTATTCCTCACCGACAGGCAACAAAAAAACCCGAGGTGGCTCAAACCTCGGGTCGCGTGTGTTAAAAAACATGTTCCACTTTAAGCTAAATGGACTGAGCCTATTTGTCTTGCAATGTCCTGTACGGCATTGTTGAATGTGTCTTTCTGCTCGGCGTTGAGTGTGTAGACCTTGCCTCTCACCTCGTTGCCGTTGAGTCGCTGATAAAGCCAGGCACGGCTCTTGCCGAAATAGTGGCGGGCTATGTAGGCGATGGGCAGCAATGAGTATTTGTCCTCCATCTGCCCGCGCAGCCTATCCACGTCGCTCTTGATTTCTTCCAACCCCGTGTCCATGAAGTTGCTGAAGGCTTCCTCCACACCCGGCTCCTCTTTGTGCTCTTTAAACCATGCTGCAATCTCGTCGCGGCGAGCCTCGCTTTCCTTGTCAAACTTGCCCATGAGTGGTTTCAACTCGGCAAGCAGTTCCTGTGCTTTTTCCATATCTTTGATGCTTTTTGAGCCTCTCCCAAAGGAGAGGCTTTTGTTTTTTTACTTCTTTCTTTTCTTGTAAAGTTTCGAGAGGTCATCGAGCAGCGCGTCCATTGTTTCTTGTTGTCTGCGGGTGCATATTCCCGATTTCTCCGACAACCTCAAGTAAGTTCTTAACAAGTTTTCCTTGAACTTGATTTCATTCTCTAAAATGTCGTCCATTTCTTTTGTCTTTATGATTTAACATGTTTTCTAACACATTGCAAATATACATAATCTTTTGCTTATATACAAGTTTCTTGTCAATTATTTCCTACCCTTTCTCCATTATTTTTTGTCCCACAATATCTTATATATATCCATTACCTTTGCCCCAGTTACAAATCATTTCGACATTTCATTTTATGGGGTTAATAAATAAATTCTTACTCAGCTACGGCTACGGCAGCGCGTCGGCTCTGTTGCAGAGCGTGTTTCCCTCCACCAAATACGTCGGCGTAGGGCAGAGCCTCGCGCTCTCGTCGCTGTGGGGCCTGATATGCGCCGCACTGGGCATCTGGCCGCTGCTCGCCTTCGCCATGGTCATCGTCATGCTCGTGGAGCTTGTGTCGGGCATCGTGGCGAGCCACAAGCGGCAGGAGCACTTCGAGAGCGCCAAGTTCTCGCGCTTCGTGCTGAAGCTCTGCATCTGGTTCTTCCTCTTCGTGTCGTGCCAGCTCTTCGAGTACTTCGCCGAGCAGTACGGCAGCACGTCGCTCACGTGGCTCGTCGGCGCGTGGTTCTTCGACCTCCTCACCGTCATCCTCATGATTGCCTTCGTCACCGAGAACACCACCTCCATTCTCGAGAACATGGCTTGCATCGACGGCAAGGACAAGAGCTTCTACATCGACATGGTGAAGCGTGCCATGCTCACCGCCTACGACCGCATCTTCCGCGCCACGCCCAAGCAGCCGTCATAGCAGCTTCTCTCGTGGCGGAGGTCTCCGGCCTCCGCAGCACCCGTCGGCTTCATTTCTTCATATAGGTATAATAGTAGTTTCACCCAAGCAGTCATTTCTTTTCTCATGTCAAACGTTCACGCCAAATGGCCAGCCCTCGTGCTGGTCTTCCTCGCCACTCTCGCCCTCGCCTTCGCCCTCGGCCGCTGCGCCGGGGCGGGGCCGTCGGTGGAGCCGCCCGGCTATCCGCCCAGTTACGACGACCCCTTGCTGTCGCTCCCGACGACAAAGGATTCCATATATGTGCCGCTGCCGCAAGAGACGGTGCGCGTCGAGGTTCCTGCCATTGTTGACACCAGTGCCATAATTGCCGACTACTTCTCGCGCCGCGTCTACCGCGACACACTGCGCGCCTCGGCTCCGGGCAAGCTCGGAGGCAGTGCCGTCGCGGTCATCAGCGACACCGTGGCCCAAAACGTGATTGCAGGCCGATCAGTGTGTCTCACGTTCACACCAAACAGACTCGCGACGACACGCTCCGTAGACCTGCTCTCCACGTGGGGCCTTCACAACACCACCCTCATGGCAGCCTACCGCTACCGCCGCTGGGCGATGTATGCCGGATACAACTTCTCCGAGCGTGCCCCGGTGGCAGGTGTCGGCTACCAGATAATAAAGTGGTAGCCAACCCAAATATTTCAATATTTCCATCATCCAATATTTAAATATTCCCATATCTCAATGCAGCTTTCCGATTTGCCCGACATCATATTCTCACCCTCAGCCGACGACATCGTCATCCCGGCTGGGGGTGATGTTGTTGTGGCCACCACCATAGCCGACTCCTCAGGCGCGACCATCTTCGACAACACCTCCACCTACACGCCCTCAGCCGACGGCAGCGTACACCTCGCCGAACTCTCCGAGCTTGTCAACGCCGCCGTGCTCACCACCTTCTCACCCAATGACATGCTCACCGCCGGGGTGCGCTCGGCATCGTGCTCGCTGAAGGTGGCTGTCACTGGCGGCCAGACGCTCCAGACACGCGCCCTATACATGTGGCGCAACCTGACCGAGGTGAAGCCGATGTTCGCCACGCAGGTGCGCCGCCGGCGTGTTGTCGAGGGGCAGCCCATGCCCGTGAGCATACTCACCGCTGGGCAGTCGGGACTGAAGCTCGTCGTGGGCGCAGCCTACCGCCTTGCCGATGGCGGCGGTCTCTCATGGCGCGAGGCCGTTGTCGAGCCCGACTGCTCCAAGGATTATTTCACCTTTACCGCCACCACAGCCTCCATCCGGGCCACCACCACAGCCCCCGTCGGCTCCACGCTGCTCTACTATGTGCTCACGCTCTTCACCGCCGACAACGCCCAGGCAGACTGCATACGCTTCGACATCGACCGCTCGCCGCAGCCCTCGTCGCTCACGCATTTTGTCTACCTCAACCTCTTCGGCGTGCCCGACTGCGTCACGTTCCGTGGCAAGACCACCGAGAGCCAAGACCTCGACTCCGACTTCGGCTATGCCGGGCGCGAGTATGTGCGCCTCGACGCGCAGCTTACCGAGAGCCACAAGGCCAACTCCGGCTGGCTCCGCCCCGACGAGCGCCGCGCCGTCTACGACTTCATGTCGTCGCCCTTCGCCTTCGTGCTTTGCGGCGACACGCTGCGACGCATCGCCGTCACCGAGGTAGACTCCTCCGTGTCGCGCCCCGCAAGCGAGCCCGACAGCGTGCAGCTCACATGGCGCTACGCCGACTCGCGCCTCATGCGCCAGCCACACGTCGCGCCCGACACGGGCAGGGCCGCCGTCTTCGCCAAGCCGCCCTTCGACAAGTCATTCTCCTAAAAACACCACCAACTATGGCAGACACCCAATCATCAATGTACGCGACCACCATGCTCGCCGACCTCGACATACGCACCGACCGCTACGGCCGGCGCCGCATCTTCTCCATAAAGTTCACCACCAAGGATGGCCGTCTGCGCTTCCTCCCCACCGCCTACGCTACCGGCTGCAAGGGCGTCGACATGCAGCGCCACCGCTTCCGGGGCATACAGCCGTGCGACTGCAAGGGCAACCCCGAGCTGCACGTCATACCCGTCAAGATAACCAACATCATCGAATACAACTCTCACCTTATCGACTGGAGCAATGGATATTCTGTTCAATAAAGAGGGCGTGCCCCTCATGATGCAGTCGGAGCTTGCCTTCTACGACACCAAGCTCGACCGCCGCACCGCCGACGAACGCCGCCGCGTGCTTTTCCCCTACGACGACACGCGCCACGACTACATCGAGGTGGCGGGCCAGCGTGTGCTCGCTTGGGGCAGAGACAACCTCTTCCCGTGGCATGCCGCCGAGACCGTGCGCAACACCACCGTGCTCAACACGGGTCTGCGCTTCCTGCGCAACCTCACCATGGGGCAGGGCATCTTCGCCTGCCGCGTCAATGGCTATGGCGACGACGGCAACGAGCTGCTTGAGCCGGTCAGCGACCCGCAGCTCCAGCGTTTCGTGGGCTCGCGCCTCGTGCGCCGCTACATGGAGAAGACGCTGCGCGACTTCCTCAAGGTGGGCATCTCCGCCGTGCAGTTCGTGCCTAATGTCGCGGGCAACAAGATTATCGGCCTTAACACCGTCAACAGCCTTTACTTCCGCTTCACCGAGCCGCAGGACGCGCTCGGCTCGCAGAACTGTGTCATCAGCGGCTCGTGGGACCTCTCGCCCTCGGCCTACGCCATCCTGCCGCTGCTCTCCGACTACTCGCCCGAGAACCACGCCGAGCTGCTGCGCTTCCGTGGCGGCATGAGGCAGGGCTTCGTCTATCCCGTGCGCGACTCCTGGAGCAACGACGACATCTATGGCGAGCCTATCTGGTGGCCGGCTTACGTCGCGGGGTGGGTTGACATCGCCCACATGGTGCCGCAGTATCTCAAGAAGGCTTACAAGAACCAGACCACATGGAAGTGGCACGTCCAGATTCCATACTCTTTTTGGGACAAGAAATTCCCCGTCTCCGAGTTCAAGGACATTGACCTCCGCCGCAAGGCCATCGACAAGTATATGTCGAGCATCGAGCGCAACCTCCTCGGACCCGAGAACGCCGAGAAGCCTATCTTCACCAACTATGCCGTCAACGAGATGAACGGGCGTATCGAGGAGGAGTGGAAAATCACGCCGCTCTCCAACAAGTACTCAGCCGGGCAGGAGAACCTCGTCACGTCGGCTGCCGCCAACTCCGAGATTCTCTTCTCGCTCATGGTCAACCCCAACGTGCTCGGCGCGGGTATGCCGGGCGGCTCCTATGCCGGCAACCAGGGCGGCTCCAACATCCGCGAGGCGTTCCTCGTCAACATCGCCAACTCGTGGATCGACCGCCAGAACATCCTCGACCCGCTCCAGCTCTACCTTCAGCTCAACGGTGCTCCCTCCGACGTGCAGCTCCGCTTCCGCAACACCATCCTCACCACCCTCGACACCGGCGCCGGCACCAGCCATAAACTCTCGTAACACAATGTCATCACCCACAGCCTTAATAGTCCCCTCGGCTTAAACAGACTTAGAGAGGCTCAGCAAGGCTTATTATTAACAAGTCATCCAGTTATGCTCTTCTCCCAATCCCACTGGGACAACGGCCGCCAAATCTCGCCCTTCGTCCCCGTATCCTCCTCGCTCTCGTTCTCCAAGATGCAGCCATCGCTTGCCGGAGTCGAGCAGCAGTTCTTGGCTCCTCTCCTCGGCGAGTCAATGACCGCGCGTCTCCAGCAGCTTGCCGACAACCTGCCCGACGGCGACACTCTCGCCGCGCAGCTCGTGCAGACGGCTCGCCGTGCCGTAGCCAACCTCGCCTTCTGGCACGACTTCGACGCGCTCAACCTGCGCATCTCCGACCAGGGCTTCCAGCGCCAAGGCTCAGCCGACTGGCAGGGTGCCTACAAGTACCAGGAAGACAACCTGCGCTCCACGTTCAAGAACCGTGGCTTCAACGCTCTCGACTATCTGCTCGACTTCCTCGACGACCACATAGCCGACTATCCCGAATACCGTCAGTCGCCATCCTACACCGACCGCAGCCGCGCCATCGTGCGCTCACCGCGCGAGGCCAACCAGTTTGTCTTCATCAACTCCTCCCACATCGTCTTCATGCGCTTGCAGGGCGAGTTCCGCACCGTCGAGGAATACGACCTTCAGCCCATCCTCGGCGCAAGTCTTTATTCGCTCCTGCGCCAGTGGCTCAATGGCGAGGCGGAGTTCCCAGCCGACGATTGCGTCTGCACGCTCGACCAGTTGCGCCTCGCCTGCGCCGACTTCGTTGTCCGCAAGGCTGCCGCCCGTCTGCTCCGCCAGACCGGATCGCTCACCGAACGCGGCCTTTACTTCTCCGCCACAGCCGCCAACACCCTCGGCAACGACACACTCTCCCCGGCCTCCGACCGCCAGATAGGCGACCGCTGCGCCCTTGCCGACCTCGACGCCCACCGCGCCGAAGCCGCACTCCACTCCTTTCTCAACAATTATATGGGCAACTTTGTCGCCTCACAGACCTCCGGCCCCGTCCGCGACAACGACTCCCACTCCGCCTTCTTCGCCATGTAGCAGTCCAACAATCCCCTAAAGTGTCCCCTCGGCTTAGTCAGGCTTAAAGAGGCTTAGCAAGGCTTATTCAAAATATCCTCTCCAATGAAGCACATCAAGATAACTCACAAGCGTCAGTCATTCGAGCGCGACATCCCCACCTCCTGGTCCGAGCTTGATGCCGACGGCCTCCAGCTCGCCGCCCAGCTGTGGACCGGCTCCATCCACCGCGACACGCTGCTCTCTCGCTTCTTCGGCGTTCCGCTCTCCGTTGTCCACGACCTCGACTCCTACCTCGTCTACTGCCTCACGCAGCTCACCTCGTGGATGCGTCGCCTCGACGATGCCGTCGACAATTTCAAGATTGCCGAGCTGCCCGGCACTGCCTACCTCGCTCCTGGTCCGCGACTGGGCGGCTGCACTCTGGAACAGTTCATGGTGGCCGACACCCACTTCCAACGTTACGCCATCAGTCAAGACCCCGACCACCTCACTCTCTTCATCGCCTCGCTCTACCACGCACGCCACCGCCGCGACGATGGCATCGACGCCAAAATCAGTGCCGTGGAGAGTCAGCCCGAAGCCGTGCGTCAGGCCGTCTTCCTCAACTTCATCCTCATCCGCCGCTGGCTCTCGCGTTCCTATCCCTATCTCTTTCCGCCGCAGACCGACGGTGATGAAGAAGACGATGAGCCTCAGGGCAAGCGCGTCAAAAAACCTCGCCCCACCGACTGGCTTGCCATCTTCGACGCTTTTATGGGCGACGACGTGGCCTTCATCGAACGTTACAAGCGCATGGCTGCCATCGACGCATTCCGCCTCATGAACCGTCGCATCAAGCAATCGCGCCAACCGCATTAACACACAATCGCTTATGAACATTCAATCCGTCGCCCTCTACATCGAGCAGCTTTGCCGTGAGCACAACGCCGTGCGCCACTCCGAGGCGGAGCAGCACTTCGTCAATCTCAACGACGACCACCTGGGCATGTCGCTCGCCCAGGAGCTGCGCTACCCGGCCGTCTACTTCGAGTCGACCGACTTCTCGCTCAATGTCTCGTCACAGTCGCTGCGCCGCGACTACACCTGCCACATCGAGGTGTTCCAGCACGTTACCGACACCGCCAACTATGCCGAGGTGGAGCGTGCACTGTCCTCTTCCGAACAGATTATTACCGATATATTTGCACGCATGATGCGCGACCGCCTCAATCCTCCGGCTGCCATGCGCTGGCTGCGCTACGTCGCCTCGCCGCAGCTCGTCAAGGTTGTTCCTCTGCAAAACGAGCAGAACGCCCTCTACGGCTACATGGCGGAGTTCACCGTCCCCATTGCGGGCTGCATCAACGACAGTATTAACAATTTCAATTCTTCAGACAATGGCTAAAACATTCGATTCCCTCACTTCCGATGCCGAAGTCATACGCACCAACACCTTGCCCGACTCCAACACGGCGGCTCTCGTGGGGCAGATGCTCAAAGACATCATCGCCAAGGTGCAGGAGGTCAACACCTCGTCGTCGGGGGCTATCACCGACATCAAGGTCACTCCCTCTGCCGACGCCAATGCCCTGCAGCTTCTCTTCACCATGAAGGCCGGCGAGAAGTCAACCACAGTCGCTGCCGTCCTGCCTAATGTTGACACGTCGCGTGCCGGCATAATGACTCCTGCGCAGTTGGCACAAATCACCACGTCGCTCAACTCCATGTCGCAGACCATCCTCAATCTCTCCAACACGTCCACCAACCAAGACAAGGCGATTGCCGCTCTTCAGGCTTCCCTCACCAAGGAGGCGCAGAGCCGTCAGGAGGCCGACAAGTCCGTGAGTCAGTCGCTTGCCGACTTCATGGCTACCAAGGGCAAAAGTGGCGGCTTGGCTCCGCTGGGCGACGATGGCACAGTGCCTTTACAGTACATTCCTGCTAATCTCGACGATGTGCTTGACTTCAATGGCTTTGTGAGCAATGCTGTTGTCGCTTTTCTCAGTTCTTTGCGCAAATCCACCGACAACGGCTGCTATGTGTATTTCGACACCACACGCAACACCTTCTTGCTCTACGACCAGAACAGCGACGACGGCCTTTCTATGGTCGTCAACGGCAAGTATTACCTCAATTGGGCCGACCGTGGCAAGTATTGTGACGCCGATGGTCCCCTTTCGGGCAAGGTGTTTGTCTCCGCCGACCACAAGGCTTACCATTGGGATGGTCTTCAGCTCTCGCTCATCGGCTCCGACATTACTCTTGGCCGCGACCCCGGCATGGCTTTTCCGGGTGTCTCTGGCAAGGAACTGGAGGATGCCGTCGGTGCCATTCAGACCAAGCTCGGCCTCGTGCCTTTCGTCAATGTCAACCGTCTCGTCAACTCCGACTACACTCTTGCCTCTGCCATTGAGCGCATCGTGCAGACCTCGTCCATTGACAACCTTATCGTGCCGGTACTGGTCATCACCTACCGCAAAGACTCCTCCCACTGGGAGCTGAAGCAATACATCGGCTCTCCCACTGATGCCGATGATTTCAAGAACACCGACCGCTGGCAGGACATTGGCGGTGGCGGCTCGTCGGCCGTGTTCAACCCCACTGTGTCTTACCCCATCAGCGGCTACTACTCGCTCTACGACCCCGACAATGCCTCGGCTTCGGCGGTTGACGTGGCGTGGGGCGCGGGCAAGGCTTCGCTCGGCATGCTGCTCACCATTCAGGTCTCCAAGAAGATTTGGAAGACATACCAGTTCATCGGTTCCTCGCTCTCGCAGTCGGCATGGCAAGACACTGCCAACTGGCAGGATTTCGGCTCGCTCGCCGCTGGCTCCGAGACTTACATCAACATCAACAATCTCATCGACGGCAATGGACAGACTGTATATTACACTCTCAGCAGTGCCGTGGCTGCCCTCGTCAGCTACCAGCAGAGCACGGCTGTCAACTACATCAAGCGCGGTCTCATCATTTCGTTCCTCACTGAGGCCAACAAGACCAAGACCTATCAGTTCACCGGCGACAACATCACCGATGCCGCTCAGACTTCCGACGGCGCAACGCTGTGGGTGGAGTTCGGCAAGAGCGAGGAGATTAAGGTTGCCGATGCTCCCGCCAAGGATGGCAAGGATCCTTACAGCACCGGCGGCGCGTACACCAACACGCCTACCGACCTCGACATTCAAGAGGAGGAGGGCGGTGTCTACAAGTTCGCGCTTACCAATGCCGACGGCGACCAGATAGGCGAGCAGAGGCAGATTGTCATCAAGGGTGGTGGCGGCGCGGTCCAGGCTACTACCGTCAGCATTGCGCTGAAGCGGTCAACGGTATATGGCGCGGTAGGCTCCACTATGGTCATCGAGGCTGCCGTCATGTCGGTCACGTCCACTCCTTCGGGCGACTCTCTCAACTCCATCGCACGCATCGATCTCGTCGACCGCTCCACCAACACCGTGCTTCAGACTCTCAATGTCAACACCGAGTCGTCGGCCAACCTGACCGACGATTTCAAATTCAAAATCGACATATCCGAGTATTTCGCCACTACCGCCGGCTCGCGCTCCTTCCGCATCGTGGCCTACGACGACGGCGACCATTCGGGCAACAAGAATGTGTCGGCTGTTGGTGTCGATGCTACCGTGGTGTCGCAGCAGACGCTCAACTACACGGCTTCCACTGCTCTCACCGAGAATGGCGCGGCAGTGTCGGTTCCGCTCTACTCGTTCCCCAACAACGCCTCGTCGCAGGGCATCCGTGCCACTGTTGAGCTTTACTACTCCAATGAGTGGCACACAGTCGACGAGGTCACTGTCACCGATGTCTTCACCCATGCCGTAACCTTCGACCCCAAGGCTCTGAAGCTTGGCTACGGCTCCTATCCGCTCCGCATACACGGCGAGGATATTGCGTCGGGTGTTGTGGGCAACTGGCTCTATTCGGGCATCATGGTTGTCAACGAATCGGCGCAGCTTCCGCTCGTTGTCATGCGCTGGAGCGACGACGGCACACTCACCAAGAAACTCTTCCAGACTGTCTCGCTCGATGTGGCTGCCTACACGCCGGGGCTGGCCAAGACTGTGGTAGATGTTCTCATGCAGGTGAGCGACAACACGCCATCGACCGTCATACAGCAGCAGATGTCGCGCGACCGCACCTATCAGGTCTCCAAGCGTCTGTCGGGCTTGCGCTCAGGCAGTCGGCTGAGGTTTTACGCACAGTCGGCTCAATCCAAGTCGGCTGTCTACGAGTTCACACTCGACGGCTCTATGGTGCCTATTGAGACTACTGCGGGCGCGCTCTTCGACATTGATATGTCGTCACGCTCCAACAGCGATGCCGACAAGTCCATCTCCGATGGAGGCGTAAGCATCGAGGTCAACGGCGCCAACTACACCACCAACGGCTTCGTGCGCGACAACTATGGTTCGGCCGACTATGGTCAAACCGATGCCAACGGCAATCCTCTCGGCCGCATGGCCCTGCGCATTGCCGAGAATGTCACTGCCAAGTGCGACTTCAAGCCGTGGAGCAACGCTTCTGCCGAGACCACTGGCATGGCTCTGTCGTTCACCATCAAGCCGAGCAACGTGGCTGATGACACGGCTCGCCTTATCGACGCGCTCGGCGACGGGCAGATTGGTTTCTATGTCACTGGCAGCAAGGTGGTGTTCACCTGCGACGGCGAACAGTCCACCATGTTCACCGCCACCATGCCGCTGAAGGCCGACAAGGTCACGCGCGTCGATATTGTCATTGAGCCTTCTGCCGTTGCGCCTTATTCTGGCATTGGTGTTGTCAAGCTCTTTGGCGACGGCGAGGAGCGCGGCGCTTGTGCCTACACAAAGAATGCGCTGCCCATGAGCGACAGCATCATCCGCTTCGACGGCACTCTGGCCGACATCTATCTCTATCAGCTCACGGCGTGGAACACTTACTACTCGTTCCGTCAGGCGTTCAACAACTATCTCGCCGCCATGCCCGACACCGATGCCATGATTAAGGAGTACGAGGCGAATGATGTCATGCAGTCGCAGACGGCGGAGAACACCACCAAGGATCGCCCTACGGTCGATGCTTGCAAGGCTGCCGGGCTGTATGTTGTCATTCAAGTGAAAAACAAGAACACCGAGGATGCCGAAGACCAGTATCCGGGTTATCTCGACACGCTCGACGGTGACAAGAAGACCAAGCGCATCTACGACTATTACATCTATTTCCCCGACCGTCCGTGGCAGGATTGCTTCATCGAGGGTGCGCCGACAACCAACCAGGGCACTACTTCGTCCATGCGCCCCGACAAAAACAACAAGGCGAAGTTTAAGGGCTGCAAGATCACTCTGCTCCACAAGCGTGAGGAGTTCAGCGGCGGCGACCTCGCCAGATACGACGAGGCGCTTGTCAATGCCCGCAAGTCGAAAATCAAGGTGCTCGAAAACTCCGTGCCTACCAACATCATCACGTGGAAGGTTGACTACTCCGACTGCACTGGCGCCAACAACGGCGCGTCGTGCGAGCTTAACAACCGCCTTATCCGTGCGCTCGGCAAGGAGTATATGCAGCCGTGGCAGGTTGCCAACACTTCAAAGGCTGAGATCAACCCGTCTGTGGCTTCTGTTGCGTGTGCCTTCTTCCGCACCGACAAGTATTCGCCCGATGCCACTAATCCGGCTTATGCCTACTTCCATGTCAAGGCTAATCTCAACGAGGACAAGGGCGATGCCAAGGTGTTCGGCTTCGAGGGCGTGGAGGGCTACAACGCCAAGTGTCTCAACTATGGCGACTTTACTGAGCTTGTGGCTGCCCGCGACCAGGACTTCAGCGAGTTCAAGGCGCAGACTCTTGCCGACACGTCAGCGCTTCATTCTGGTATTGTCTACATGTTGTCGGAGTTCTGCGGCCCCAAGACTGCGTTCGTCGAGAACGACGGCTCAGGGCATTTCGTGGAGACTGGCGAGGTGGCCGATGCCGTTGAGGTTGAAGTCCCACTCAATGAGTTGCTTGCCGCCAATGTAGCCGACTACGACTGGAGCGAGGTCTACAAGACCAGCGACGGCAAGTTTGCCAAGTATGAGGGCGGCAAGTGGATTGACACCACTGGCTCCATGACCTACGACAAGACAACCAAGAAATGGACTGTCACTGGCCGTGTGCTCAATCCCACACAATGCTACGAGCATCTTAAATACAATGGTCTCAACTGGTATCAGGGTGTCAACACGGTCGACGACATGATCAGTCTCGACCCGGCTACGGGCAAGCCAGTCTGGCTGTCGCACTTCGAGAGCCGCTACCCCGACGACGATGACCTCACGGCCCTCTACGAGAGTGGCAAGAAGGTGCCTTACTATCTCTTTGAAAACATGCAGTGGATGCAGCAGTGCAACCACAATCTCACAGAGAAGGATGGCAACATAATGCTCGACGGCAAGTCGGTTCCCGGCACCAAGGCCAACCGCGCCAAGAAATTCGCGCACGAGATGCACCGCTACTGGCGTGTCAAGCCGTCGCTCTATTATTATATAATGACCGACTATGTGGCTGCCGTTGACCAGCGCTCCAAGAACATGATGCATACCTTCATGCTCTGCGAGGATGGCATTATGCGCTCCGACTTCAACAACTGGTACGACGGCGACTGCACCAATGGTGCCGACAACGACTGTGGTCTCACCATTCCGGCGTTGCTCAATCCTTTGCTTGTGGGCGAGGGTGGGCAGGGCAGACTCTACCAGGGCTGGGACAGCGTGTTCTTCCAGCAGCTCAACGCCAATCCCGTCATCTGGCTCAGCGACTACAAGGAGGGCGACGATGCGGGCGGCTACACCGACAAGTCGCGCTTTGTCACGCTTCACGATGTGGCCGACGAGATGCGCAAAGCGGCCGACAGTCAAGGGCTGAAGATTTTCTCCTACGATGGTCTCTACCAGATTTGGATGTCCAAGCGTATCCTCCGCTGGGCTAAGGTCATATCGTCGTTCGACGGCGAGCGCAAGTATATCCAGCACTCCAAGGCGAGTGCCAACTATTTCTTCGCGCTGCATGGCTTGCGCCTCGACGACCTGCCGGAATACATCAAGACCCGCTTCGCCTATCGCGATGGCTACTACCAGGTGGGCGACCTCTACACCAATCCGTTCAAGATGCGTGCCTCGGGCAAGGCAATCACTGTCTCTGTCACGGCTGCTAAGGATGGCTTCTTCGGCATCGGCGAGGATCGTGCCGATACTGCCGCCGACTCCACCTACCTCCAGAAGGGCGAGAGCTACACATTCTTCAAGGATAAGCCGCGCTCCTATTCTGAGTCGGGCACCATGCTCTATGTGTTCGGTGCCGGGTCGCTCGCCAAGCTCGACATCAGCCAGTCCACGCCTAAGTCGCAGGGTTGGGATATGCAGTACTGCAAGCTGCTGCGCAGTCTCGTCATTGGTGGTGCTGGCTATAAGCCCTACACTGCCGACGGTACGCTCGACACGCTCAACCTCGGCAACATGCCGTTCCTTGAGTCGCTCGACATTCGCGGCACGCTCATCGCTTCTGTCGATGCCGCCATGTGTCCGCGTCTCACGTCTGTCCTTGCCGACGGCAGCCGTGTGCAGAGTGTCGACATTGCCGAGACTTCGCCCATCAGCAGCCTCACGCTCCCGGCTACACTCAAGACGGTAAAGTTCATCAACCTGCCCAAACTCACCTACACGCTCACGGGCGGCAATCTCCAGATTGCGTCGCTCGCCAATGTGCAGACATTGCGCATCGAGCATTGCCAGGGCATTGAACCGCTAACTATGCTCCAGCGCGTCATCGATGCGCAGTCGGGTGGCCTTCAGCTCACCGCCATCCGCATCGTGCAGGAACTTCAGGGCGACGGCTCGCTGCTCACCACGCTGCTCTCGCTCGGCATCCGTGGCATTACTGAAGACGGCAAGCTGCAAGACAAGCCGGTCGTGGAGTGCGACTACCAGCTTACTCGCGTTCGCGAGCAGTCTTACATCGACAACCTCACGCAGCACATCGAGGGCCTGGCGATAGTCATGTCTATCATGGCTTACATCAACGCCGTGATAGACTTCCTCGGCGAGCAATACAGCGGCGAGGCGGAGGTTGAAGATGTCACGCTCGACAACATCAACGGCTATCTCAAGCAATACAACGGCGAGACCTACGACGATTACTATAACCGTCTGGCCACCGCCGATGAGGATATTCTTACTATAATTGACAGATAATAATGGCAAGTAATCAGCAAAACATCACTGGCCTGCTGCAAGCTAAGCGCGAGCAGGTCAAGGCTCTGCAGGGCGTGGGGTTCTCCGACATCACGGAGAACTCACGCGCCTCTCTCTTTGCGGAGCGCATCCGTTGGGCGGCAGGGCTGCTCGATGTCCGTGTCGCCGCCGACCGCAAGCGCGACGGCAAGAAGTTTTATTTCACTGTCGAGGAGTGGCAGACAATCGACAACGCTGGGCGTTCCGAGGAGTTCGCCCTGCGCGGTGTGCGCATCCGTGCCGACGGCCTATCGTTCGTCATGGCGTTGCAGTTCTACGCTAACAAGGCGTGGGGATCGCGCACTGCCGTCACCGACCTTCAGCAGTTCGCAGGTCTGGCCGGCTCATGGGACCACCAGAACACTGCTCTCTTCAATCAGCGCATCCTCGACTATTATGCCGACAAGAATGCCGACGGGGTTGTCAGTGCTCCTGCTGCCGAGGCGGCGCGTGACTATCACGCTTACCTCGAAGAGGATGGTGTCAAGGTCAACGGCGTGGCGGTCGTCGACCAGACATCATGGGTTCTGCCCGATGTTGCCCAGGCTCTCGTCATCTACCGCTACCGCAAGTCTATCGACAGTGTCATTGCCCAAGTGTGGGGCCAGGCGTTCACTATGGAGAAGAAGGTCGACTTCATTTGGACCTGCCTGCAATACGACAGTGGCAGTGCATACCGCTTGTCTACTCTCAGTGGCCGTCTGTGGGCAGACACCAAGGTCACAACAATGTCTGTTATACCAGTCTCCGAAGAATAACCACTAACCTCTCAACTCTACCATGCTCTACGGCATAGCAGCCTTAGAGAGGCTCAGCAAGGCTTAAAGTAAAATTCATGTTATGGACAACGCAAACAACTCATCAATCATCCTTGGTCTCAACAAGCAAGACCAAATCAAGGCTCTCCGTGAGGTTGGCTTTTCCGACCTCCCCGACAATGCCACATGGCGAGAGATAGTCGACCACATGCGCTGGGCTGGCGGCCTTCGCGACTTGCAGGTCGCCGCCTATCTCAAGTCGTCGCTCAAAGATTCGCAGCCACAGCGCCGCTATTTCTCCGAGGAGGAGTGGCAGTCGCTCTCTGTCAACGAGAAGGCTAAGTACATTGCCTTCGGTGTTGCCATCCGTGCCGAGCGCATGGCGTTCGTCATGGCTCTGCAAAATGCCACGGCCGACTCTAATATTCGCTTCGCATGGGGTCCGACTAACGTCAATGTCCCCGGTCTCAAAGACTTTGGCACCAATAACCAAGGCGTTTTCGAGGATCTCGATGCAGAAACCAACACCGATCTTATCCTCGCGTGTGGCAAGGAGCGTGGATTGAGCTTTCCTGCGGCCGAGACAGCCCGCGCCTACAAGGCTTTCACCAAGGCCGCCGACAGCACTGCTGTTGACGACCCTACCAAGTGGTCACTTCCGGCACAAGGGCAGCTCCGTATGTACTACAAATACCGCACTCAGATAGACAAATTCTTAACAAATAATTTCGGTTCTTCATATATTTTAACAAAAGATTGGCATTGGAGCAGCACTGAGTGGGATGCCAACGGCGCATGGTACGTGGGCGTCAACTACGGCGTCGCGCACTACATCAACAAGTCTTACCAGGGCATTGTGCGCCCAGTGGCAGCATATTAAACACTTTAACCCTTTACCTCTTTAACTCTTTAAATATCAATACGTTACATAAGGCCGCTTTGCACAAGTCTTTCATAGACAGCCGCGAAGCGGCTTTTTTTATTAAAAAATTTTAATAAACAGGGGTACAATAAGTTTATTAAATTTAAGTTAATACTATTATATGGCTAATCCGCGTCTTGCACAAACACTCCCGATATACAAACAGACTTACGAGCTGCTCCTGCTTATTGTTCGCGCTCGCAAGCAGTTCTCCCGAGAATATCGTTACGATCTCGGGAGCCACCTTTTCGAGTCCGCGCTTCGCTGTCTTGAGCTAATCCAAAAGGCCAACACTGCGATTCCTGCTCCCGACTACTTGCCTCAATTCCATGCGGAGGCAAACAAGTCGGCTAATGGTTTGGTTAAACTGGCGTGTCTGTTTATCGACGAGTGGCGCAACCGTCGCACAAGCCGTAGACAATATCTCGAAGAGTTTATCGTGGAGTTCGGCACCGTTAAGATGCTGATCGGAGTATGCAAAGAGCTGGAGCAGATCACTAATTCCACAGCAGCGCAGATGGCTGTCCTTACCGAGAGCATCGGCAGGCAGGCCACAGCGTGGAAGAAGACTGCGCAGTAGCCGGAGTCATAATTCTCAACCTTAGGGCATTATGAGTGAGCAATATCTTTCTTTATATGGGTCGCTCTCTTCGTCTTCCGATGGAGAAAAGAATGTAAGTTTAGCAGCGACAACGGATGAGTGGGATGCCAACAACGCATGGAACGTGAACGTCAACAACGGCAACGCGAACAACAACAACAAGTCTAACCAGGGCATTGTGCGCCCAGTGGCAGCATATCAAGATGATGTCTACAACACTCCGCTTTCGTTTTTCTATGCAGCACAGTCGTGCGACAAGAACAAGCGCTCGTCTAACGACTGCATTGAGTTCTCACTCGACTCTTCCGACAATATTGTCCGTCTGTGGCGCGACTGCATAACCATGCGTTATGAGCCGTCGCCATCAGACGTTTTCATCGTCCCTTATCCCGTCAAACGCGAGGTGTTCGGCGCAAACTACCGCGATCGTGTCGTTCATCACTGGATTGCCGAGCGCATTGAGCCGTTGCTTGAGGCGCGGTTTGACCGGCAGGGCAATGTCTCCAAAAATTGCCGCAAGGGCTATGGCTGCCTCTGTGCCGTGCAGTCGCTTTCTTCCAAGCTCCGCTCTCTCACCGTTGACTACACCAAAGAAGCGGTTGTCATTCGTCTCGACATCAAGGGGTTCTTCATGTCTATTGACAAGGATATTCTCTGGTGGATGTACGAAGACCTTATCATGGCGGAGTATCACGCGCCCGACCGCGACCTTCTTCTCTACTTGCTCAAAAAGACCATCTACGATGCTCCGCAGCAGCACTTCATCCGCCGCTCGCCGCCGTCGTTCTGGCATGGTCTGCCGCGCGACAAGTCGCTCATGAATAATCCTCCGCGTGTGGGCATAGCCATAGGCAAGCTCATCTCGCAGCTCTCCGCCAACTTCTATATGTCGGTACTCGTCGATTTCCTCCAGCACGACCTGAAGGTAGAGGCACTTGAGATGTTCATGGACGATTTTGTAATTCTCGACACCAAGGGGTTTGCCCACGCATCCAAGATGGTTGACAAAATCCGCAATTTCTGCCGTGACATCCTCCACATCACTCTCCACCCTAAGAAGATATATATCCAGCCTTACCAGAAGGGCGTGCTCTATGTCGGCGCAATGGTCAAGCCGGGGCGCGTCTACATCAGCAAGCGCACTCTCGGCGCGGCTTTCCGCCGCATCCATTTCTACAATCTGAAGTTGCAAGAGGGCAAGGGCGCGGAGTATGCCGAGCGGTTTGTCGCTACCATGAATAGTTATCTCGGTCTTATGGTGCATTACAACACCTACAACAAGCGCAGGCTGCTCGTCTCTATGCTCGACCGTGGCTGGTACAAGTATATTATGGTGGAGGGCCATTTCACTAAGGTTATTCTCCGCAAACAGTTTAAGTCTAATTATATAATCAAAAAGCAAATTAAACATGGCAAATACAAACAGTTCTTCATGCCGGAGATTGACGGAGTGGATTCCGATTCAGCAGCTTCCCGACGGGGCTTGGCGGTTGTTTATCCGGATGGAGCACCTCGACATCGACCTCGGCACAAGCGAGGTGAAATATCACCAGGTTGATTATTTCCACCGCCCGACGCTCGATGACATCAAGCGTACATGCCATCGCATCGCAATGTCGTATCTCGGCGAGATTAGCTACCACCCCGACACGTTCGATTTCTCGCCTTATCTGGTCTATTAGTGTCCCTTTAGTTGTTGTTTAGGCTTGCTATCTTTGCATGTCTAAATTTCAAATTATTATGCGCAAAATCAATCTCATCATCGTCCACTGTACCGCCACCGTAGAGGGGCGCGACTACACGGTGAGCGCCATCGACCAGTGGCACCGCCAGCGCGGCTTCGACTGCATCGGCTACCATTATGTTGTCTACCGCGACGGCTCCGTACACACCGGGCGCTCGCTCTACAAGGTGGGGGCGCACTGCAAGGGGCACAACACTGGCTCCATTGGCGTGTGCTACGTCGGCGGCCTCGCCCGCGACGGCTCGCCCAAGGACACGCGCACGCCGGAGCAGCGCGACGCTCTCGTCAATCTGCTCATGCGCCTGAAGCGGCAGTTTCCCCAGGCCGTCATCCGCGGACACCGCGACTTCGCGGCGAAGGCTTGCCCCTCGTTCGACGCCACGGCGGAGTACAAGGCCATATCCGACATGTAGCCTATGGCAGCACAACCCACCTCCGACCCTAAGGCGATGACCGCCGAGGAATTCAACCAGCGTGTCAAGGCGTGGGGCGACACCGTGCGCTCGCGCTCGCTCGGCACGCTCATCGCCGAGACGCGGGTCTACAGCGGCGACCTCCGTGGCCGTCTGAAGGCAGCCGTCAACACCGCACGCGACGACGGTCTGGCTCATGCCGTGGCTTTCAAGTTCGTGCGCTACGGAGTGTTCGTGGCCTACGGCGTGGGCAACGGCTACATCCGGCAGAACGGCCGTGTGGTGCGCGGCTCGCACGACCCAAACCGCCATGTGTCGCCCGGTCCCATCCGCCGACGCCCCGTCGACTGGCTCGACCAAAACGTGGAGCGCCAGATGCAGCATCTCGCCGACATCGCCGCCGACTACTACGGCGACCAAGCAGCCAAAGACGTGCTCGAACAGATTGACCGCGTGACGATAGTCAAGCGGCAACACTAAAAAAGGCAGGGAGCTTCAGTTCGTTTAGCTCACTGCCTTTTCCTTTGCTTTACCAAGCATTGTGTTCCATTAAATATTTTTTTGTCTTGCCCGTGAATGTCCATTGGTCGTCGCGGGTTAGAATGAGGTCTTTTTCTTTCATCATCTTTCTCAACTCCGGGTCGTTGGGGTCGTTCTTATAGTTGCGTGGCACCCATTTGTCACGGTATACCATGTCGCGTTTTTTCATTTCCTTACAAAACAACAAAGGAAAACCAATGCGCAATGGCTCCTTAAACTCAGGGTATCGGCGGCATAGATACTCTGTGTCTGGTTTTGAGACGGCCTTACCTGCACCTTTCAATATGAATATTATAACAAGAAAGGCTACCAAAAACATTGCTTGAGTTTCTGTCAGATGATACATAATAGTCGGTTTTATAGGTTTATTTCTCGTTGTAAAGTTACTAATTTTTCGCGACATGCGCAAGTTTTCGCTATGCTAAAATCGCGTCCTTTGCCGCTCGCTTTTAAAGCTCTATTTTTGCCGTGTTAAATACTTTCAGATATGGCAAAAACTTATAACCGCACAGTCAAAATATACATTGATGGCAAGGAGGTTGACAATACAGTCCCCGGCATACAGAAAAAGATTCGTGAGCTTACGCGCGATGTCAAGAAGATGACCATCGGCACTGAGGAATACGAAAAGAAGGTGAAGGATATAGCGCAGCTCAACGGCATCCTCGCCGAGCACAAGCGTGCCATCCGTGGCGTGGCGGAGGAGTCGCAGTCACTGGGCAAGCGTCTCGGCAACATGGCTGACTTTTTCAACAAGTGGTATTATTCCCTTCAGACTGGTCTCGACGCTCTTGGCGGAGTGACAACCACCATACGCCAATGTGTGAAGGACTACGCCGACATGGAGGAGGCAATGGCCGACGTGCAGAAATACACAGGCCAGACCAAGGAGCAGGTGCATGCCATGAACGAGGACTTCAAGCGCATGGACACGCGCACGGCCCGCGACCAGCTCAATGCTCTTGCAGGTGCAGCCGGTCGTCTTGGCATCACCAACAAGGATATGATTGAGGAGTTCGTTGACGGTGCCGACAAAATCAATGTGGCTCTTGGCGACGACCTCGGCGAGGGTGCTGTTGACAAGATTGGCAAGCTCGCCCACATGTTCGGCGAGGATGACAAGAAGGGTCTGCGTGGGGCGATGCTTGCCACGGGCTCTGCCGTCAACGACCTCGCTCAGTCCTCGTCAGCCAATGCTGGCTACATTGTTGACTTCACTGCCGACCTTTCGGGCGTGGCCATCCAGGCTGGCATGACCCAGACACAGCTCATGGGCCTTGCCTCCGCCCTCGACCAGAATATGCAGGAGGAGGCAACGGCTTCCACCGTGTTCTCGCAGCTCATTACTAAAATGTATCAGGAGCCGGCGCGGTTTGCGGCTCTCGCAGGTGAGGATGTCAAATCGTTCACCAATCTCTTGAAGACCGATGCCAACGAGGCCCTGCTGAAGTTTCTCTCCGCCATGCAGTCGCAAGGTGGCTTCGACAAGATGGCACCAATGTTCGAGGAAATGAAGCTTGAGGGTACTCGCGCCGTCGGTGTTCTCTCGTCCGTAGCATCGCACCTCGACCAAGTGCGCGAGGCACAGCAGACGGCCAGTGACGCTTACAATGCCGGTACAAGTGTGCTCGACGAGTTCAACACTCAAAACACCACCGTTCAGGCTGGCATAGACAAAGCCAAGAAACAGTTCCTCGATTTGTCGGTTGAACTTGGCGAGAAATTGCTGCCATTGGTGGAGCATGGTATCAATGCCGGTTCCATGCTCGTGAAGATTATCAAGGTGCTCTATCAGGTGGGCGAGTTCCTTGTGCAGCATATAGGTGCCGTCACCGCGCTCACGGCTTCCGTCGTGTTCTACACCAACATTCTTACCGTTGCCATCATCAAGGAGAAGGCTCTGCTTGCTGTGCAGAAGGCGGCGTTCGTCCTTAACAAGACTTATGCCGCCACGGTTGTGCTCATGCGCTCGGCTATGGTCGCGCTTCAAGCCACATGGGCGTTGCTCACAAAGGGTGTGCAGGGCTACATTGTTGTCATGCGTGCCGCCCGTCTGGCGAGCCTTACCAACCCTTGGACGGCTCTTGCCACGGTGCTCTCTGTCGTAGGCGTGGCCATCTACTCGGCCGTCAAGGCATGGCAAGCCCACAAACAGGCTGTGCATGACAATCTGCAGGAGGTGAAGGAGGCCAACGCCATCAAGAAGCAGCAAGCGGAGATTGACAAGAAGGTTGCCGAGAGCCATATCGAGGAGAAGACGCGAATTGAGCAACTCACAAAGGTAATCCACTCCAATGCCTTCTCCGTTGATGAGCGTCGTGCCGCCATCAACGCCCTTCAGAAAATCATTCCCGGCTATCATGCCAGTATATCCAACGAGGGCAAGCTATACAACGAGAACATCAACTCCGTGAAGGAGTATATCCGCCAGCTCGACAACCTTGCAATGGCACAGGCCATCAGCGAGCAGAAGCAGAATATCGCACGGCAGAAACTTGCTCTTAAACAGAAGGAGCAGCGCATACGTCATTCCATAAAGTCGGTTGATGCAGAGGTTGAGCTGCATCCCGATGTCTACCGCCACGGGGCTTACACCACTGGCAGCCGCACGACCAAATGGTCGAGCTATGAGTACAACCAGAAGATGCGTGAGCGTGGCGTGCATGAGGGTAGGCTGAACAGCAACCTCAGTCAGCAGAAAGTGCTGGAGGCGCAAGACAAGGCACTCGACAAGCTCGTCAACAACGACAAGGACTTGCACAAGGCCGTTGTCAGCCAACTCACCCAAGGCAGCACTCCCGGTACTTCCGAAACTCCCAACAAGGCCGGCCACTATGTCTCGCCCGAAGATGCTGCCAAGGAAGCGAAGAAAGCGGCGGCAGCCAAGCACAAGGCAGAGGTGGAGGCAGAGAAGCGAGTACAGAAAGAACTCGACTCCCTCACCGCCGCCTACGAGTCAAAGCGCACCCAAGCCAAGCAAGACTACCTCAACGGCACCATCGCCACCCAGGAGGAATACAACCGCCGCGTCGAGGATCTCGAACTCGAAGAGCTTAACAAGAAA
>JBNMLZ010000018.1:0-34593 GCA_050875085.1 Prevotella sp.
AACTGTATCTCCATGCCCCAATAACGGAAATCACCCTTGCCGCTGTTCCATGCAAACTCCGACTGCTTGTACTGAAATGAAGCCTCACCTTGCACGGCAAACAACTTCGACAAATCCAGTTTGACAAAACCACCTACTGAAACACCTGGTTTCAGTTTGCTGCTACCGTCAGAGAAACCTGAATGAAGGAATCCCGACACATTCATCTCCACAAGAGGGCCACCACTGAAATGCATATTGGCATTGTGGCCTTTCTCTTTCGTTCCGTTTGTCTGTGCGCACATTGTTGTGGAAAGCAAAGACAGTATGATTGCTATCCATTGCGTTCTTATTCTAATCATACCTTTTATATATTTATAGTTTTTATGTCCTTATATTTTTCGGGTGCAAAATTATAAGGTTTTCCTTTCTCCCACAAGGTCTGTTCTTTGACAACAATGGTCAATCCTTTTCTTTTGTTTGGATTATTGCCAACTTTTAGCTACTTTTGTAGTCGATAATTGTTCTATAATATACTAATACAATATAATTGGGTTATGGATTTAAAACATTACATAGGTGCAATATGCAGCGAATATTGGCACATAGACGATGAGTTCTGCGTGTACAAAATAAAGAACAGTTCGTTTTTCGACTATCCGATAGAGATAGCCGACTATGGGTGTTGCGTGTGCACGAATGGCGAAATAGAAGGGTTGGTAGATTTGGTGCATTATCGTCTTGACACCAATGGTATACTTATCAGCCTGCCTGGACAACTGATGGAAATTCAGAACAAAAGTGATGAGTTTGAGGCGGTGGGGGTGCTGATGAGCCAAAACTTCGTGAAAAACATGGAACTGAGTTTCAATTTCCATCTCGACCGAATGTTGCGCAGCAACCCTGTTGTGGCCTTGGACGGAAACCAGCATGAGGCCATGCTGCTATATTGCCACATGGCAATGAGAATACTGTGTACGCCGCGTGCTTTCCAAGCCGAGACACTGAGCCATCTCACCTGTGCATTCTTCTACGGCTTGGGCAGTTATTTGTATAACCTGAACGAGCACACTTCAAGTTCAAACGACGAACTGTTGATGCAGCGTTTTCTTGCAGAGGTGAAACATAATTTCCGTAAGGAGCGACAAGCCCAGTTTTATGCATCCCAACTTTGTATCACCCCATGCTATCTTTCAAAAATAGTGAAAAAAGTAAGTGGAAAGTCGCCTACCGACTGGATAGAGGATTATGTGGTGAGCGAGGCGCGTGCCTTGCTGAAAGGCACCAACCTCACTATCTTACAGATAAGCCAACAATTGGGGTTTCCGTCGCAGACGTTCTTCGGGAAGTTCTTCAAACGAGTTATTGGAATGTCGCCAAAAGAATACCGGTAAGGCTTTTTATTAAATTCTGCGGGCAGCGAATACGAGACATTCAACTCCAACGGCACCTTCGGCCCTACAGCCAACGGCACGGTGAAGGCTTTCCGCGCATACGTTGTAAAGAATAACGCTGCCGCAATGAGCAAGGTGCGCAGCATTTGTCGGGGCTGCTTGTCGGGGGCGAGGGCGCCCCCGCTCCCAGTTAAAGCACAAAGAGGAAGCGGGCGCCGTCGGTGTAGCTTTCATCGAGGCGTATCTCGGCGTTGAGTTTCTTGGCTATGGTGCAGCAGATGTGGAGTCCGAGACCGGAGCCTTGCACGAGGTTGTTCGCCTTCTTGTAGCGCTGGAATATCTCCTTTGCCTTGTCGACGGGCACACCCTCACCGGTGTCGGTGACGGAGAAGGTGAGGTGGCCGGGCGTCTCGGTGGTCGAGAGATGGAGGTGTATCTCGCCCTGGGTGGTGTGCTTGCAGGCGTTGGTCAGAAGGTTGACGAGCACCTGCTGTATGCGCCGTCCGTCGGACTCAACAGTGTAGTCATCGTCAACGTCGGACGTGAAGTACATCCTCACCGGACCCTGCTTGCGCAGTTCCGCCATCTGTATGGAGTCGCGGCACACGCGGTTGACCTTGAAGCGCGATATCTGCACACGGTAGTTGCCGTGCTCAACGTCGGTCAGGTCGAGCACATCGTCGACAATCATCGACAACATGTTGAAACTGTTGTATATGTAGTTATAGAACTCCAACTTCTCGTCCTCGGTGTAGCTGCCGTCGGGCATGCAAAGAAGCTGTGAGAAGCCGTAGAGAGCGTTGAGCGGAGTGCGTATCTCGTGAGTCATGTTCTGGAGCATGACGGTCTTCGCCTTGTTAGCCTCAATGTTCTCCCTAAGTTCGGCAAGCATTCGGTTTTCCTCGCGTTTCTGCTTGGTGATGTCCTTTATGGTGGCAACGAGGTGAAGCACAGAGCCGTCGGCATCGCGGTCGCACACGATGAAAGCGAACTCGGCATATTCGAGCGTCGTGCCGCGGAACTGCACGCTTATGGAGTCGCGATGACACAGGCGCGTGTCAAGTGTCGAGAGGTCGAGAAACTCTCTTATCATGTCTTGGTCTTCAGGTTTACACATGTATTCGGCAAAGTTGTGCAAGGCCTTTGACGCGCTGCCCTCCTTGGGTATGAAGCGTGATATGTGGGGCAAGTTGTTGCCGTAGGATATATACCAGTCTTTCTTGACATCTGCATAAAACAGTCCGCCGAAGCTGTTGGCGAGTGAGTTGACGATGAGCTGGTCCTGGATGTGCTGGTTGACGTAGTTGGTAACGTCGTAGTGGTAGCCCTCAAGAATCTGGTTGCCGTCCTCGTCCTTGTAGCCCACGCCGCCGCAGCGCATGTAGCGTATGCCCCACTTGGGATGATTCCATTTGTATGTGTTCTCATCGTATTTACCTTCCATCATATTCGCCACTGAGCGGTTGACGGAGTCGCGCGCCTCGGGGCATATTCCTGCCTGCCATGCCTCGTAGATTTCCTCCTCGGTATAGCTTTGGTCGCGTTCGAGTCCAAGCAAGTCAAGCATTTTCGGCGATGCGCTCTCGCGTGGTTTCCGTCCCTCCTGCAGAGTGACGCGCCACACACCCATTGCCGCAGAGTCGAGCACGTCCATTATCTTGACCGCCTGACTGCTCAGCTGGTTATGATTATTTTCTGACTGTTCTTTCCCCATTGTCAATTCTTTTATGCTGTATATTTTCTCGGTTCAAAAGTACACATAATTATTTTCAAATGGATTTGCAATAAGAATTTTAACCGATTTTTAACAAATTGCCATCTTACCACGGTCGGTCAACGTGCTTACACCGACCGTTCAACGTGCTTACACCGACCGTTCAACGTGCTTACACCGACCGAAGCAAGACGACCGAAAGGCTACAGTTGCACGACCGGAAGACTACAGTTGCACGACTGAAAGGCTCCGACGGGACATCCAAAGCGTAATAGTGGTACATCAACCTGTAATCCATTTATGCCATATATGGCACGAATGTATTAATTTTGCAGCGTGAATAATAATAATCAAAACAATATAGCAATGCTGTTAGAAAACATCACTTCGCCTGCCGACATCAAGAAGATGCCCATGGCAGAGCTCACCACCCTTGCCGACGAGATACGCAAGGGCATACTGTTGCGCGACTCGCTCCACGGCGGTCACGTGGGTCCGAACCTCGGCTTCGTCGAGGCAACCATCGCCATGCACTACGTGTTCAACGCGCCCGAGGACAAATTCGTATTCGACGTGTCGCACCAGATATATCCACACAAGATGCTCACCGGACGCGCCTTCGGGTTCATCAACCCAGAACGCTTCAACGAGATCTCGGGCTACTCATCACCTCTTGAGTCACCGACATACGACAACTTCGAGATTGGCCACACCTCAACGTCAATCGCCCTGGCAACGGGTCTTCAGAAAGGCCGCGACATACTGGGCGGCAAGGAGAACATCGTTGTCGTGATAGGCGACGGCTCGCTCTCGGGCGGCGAGGCTTACGAAGGACTCAACATGGCATCGGAGCTTGGCACCAACATCATCATCGTAGTCAACGACAACGAGATGTCCATCGCCGAGAACCACGGCGGTCTCTACCGCAACCTGCAGCTGCTGCGCGAGACAAAGGGCAAGGCTGAACTGAACTTCTTCCGCACCTTCGGCTTCGACTACCACTACGTGGAGCAGGGCAACGACCTGCAGACGCTCATCGACGCCTTCCGCGAGGTGAAGGACACCACCCGCCCCACCGTGCTGCACATCCATACCGAGAAGGGTCATGGCTATAAGCCCGCCGTGGAGAACAAGGAGGCTTGGCACTGGAACATGCCGTTCGACGTGAAGACGGGCAAGTCTACCGTGGGTCCGTTCGGTGAGAGCGCAGCCCAGATTCTCGGCGACCACCTGCGCGAGGAGATGAAGAAAGACCCGAAGCTCGTGTGCATATCCGCCGCCGTGCCGGCAAGCATCGGTTTCGGTCCGGAGCAGCGCCGCGAGGCTGGCGCACAGCACCAGGACGTGGGCATCGCCGAGGAGGAGGCTGTAGCCATGGCATCGGGTATGGCAAAGCGCGGCGCTCACCCCGTGTTCTCCACCTACGCAACGTTCATCCAGCGCACCTACGACCAGATTGCGCAGGATCTCTGCGTGAACGGCAACCCGGCTGTAATCAACGTCATCGGCTCGTCAATCTTCGGCATGAACGACTTCACGCACATCTGCTTCTTCGACATTCCGATGCTGTCGCACATCCCTAACCTCGTGTATCTCGCCCCTACAACTGCCGAGGAGCTTATCGCGATGGAAGACTGGGCAATCAAGCAGGACAAGTACTCAGTAGCCATCCGCGTGCCAGAGGGTGAGGTTCACCACTCCGACGAGGCCTACCCGACCGACTACTCCGACCTCGACCGCTACCACGTGGCTCACCGCGGCTCAAAGGTTGCCATCATTGCCGTGGGCAACTTCTTCTACAAGGCAAAGCACATCTGCGAGATGCTTGCCGAGAAGGGCATCGACGCAACACTCATCAACCCACGCTACATCTCAGGCACCGACGAGCGTCTGCTCCGCGACCTGCAGAGCGACCACCAGCTCGTTGTCACCCTTGAGGACGGCAGCGTTGACGGAGGCTTCGGCGACCGCATCGCACGCTTCTATGGCCCGACAACAATGAAGACCATTTGCTTCGGCGTGAAGAAAGCCCTCTACGACCGCTACGACGTGCAGCAGCTCATGAAGGACAACGAACTGCTTGACGAGCAGATTGTGGAGCGCATCGTCAACGCTTAATCGACATAAAAAATGGCAGTTTAGTGATAATTACACTAAGCTGCCATTTTTTTATTTTCATTTACAAAAAACATGTCCTTCTTGTCTTCATGTCTAAAAAAAACATGTTCTTCTTGTCAAACTTCCTGGTCGTCCGCCAGCACTCTTCTCACGTCCTCTATCGAACGGTCGAACGGACCGCTGTGCTCCAGTTTGAGCGTGCACATGGCAGCCGCGAACTTGCCAGCATCTTCAAAGCTCATGCCCTGCGCGCGGCACCACAGATAGCCAGCCGAGTAGGTGTCGCCGCAACCCGTCGCGTCGACTATTTCCTTAGGCTCGTATGCCGGGATGGTGTAGAAGTGGCCGTCGGCAAGTATTATGGAGCCTTGGCTGCCGAGCGTCACGCAAGCCTCCTTCACGCCCCACTCCGCCAGTTGCCGTGCGGCGTCGTGCGGTTCGGACAGTCCGGTGATGACCTCCATCTCGTGCTCGTTCACCTTGATGATGTCAGTGTGGGCAAGAATCTTGCGCTTCTCCGCCCAGTCGATGGGATACACCTTCTCGCCGCGCACCTCGCGCAGATAACCCTGCGCGTCAATTGATATGCGCCCCTTTGTTGACAGATACTCCACCACCTCGGCAGAGAAGTCGTCGTTGAGCAGTGAACCGAGGTGATAGACACCAGCGTCAACACTCTTCATTTCCTCTACGGTGAATGGGTCGGCACGCTCAAGCACACGCTGAGTGCGGTCGTTCTGGTCTTCGCCATACTTGTTCTCGAAGTACACCGTGTGACGGCTCGGATAGGTGAGCACGTCGATGCCCGCCTCGCGCATGTCATCGGCAGACTTCATCTCACCCTCGCCCAGTTTTGTGACGAGCTGGAACGAAACGTTCTTTGGAAGATGGTTTAAGGCGTAAGAAAAATAAAACGACGTGCCGCCAGCCATGTATACTGTCTGTCGCGGCGTGATAATCTTGTCCTTGGTGATGTGACCAATGCAGCAAATATCCTTCATTCTGATGATTATTCTTTTTTTGTATGATTTTGTATTAACGTGCAAAAGTACTGCTAATTAATGAGATGGCAAAGACTTTACAAAACAAATACTATTTTTTGTTCACCAACCACTCGGCGATTCAAACGTCAGCCGCTCGCCTGTCACCGGATGGCAGAACTCCACCATTGCCGCATGTAGATACATGCGCGGGGCCGGCGTGCCGCGCCCGTAGAGCGGGTCGCCGAGTATGGGACAACCGAGTCCGCCGGTATGGGCACAGTGAACGCGCAACTGATGCGTCCGCCCGGTGTGTGGATAGAGATACACGAGCGCGGTGCCGTCGGGACGCTTGTCGACAACATGGTAGTCGGTCACGGCTGGCTTGCCCAAGTCCAGGTCGACACGCTGGCGCGGACGGTCCATTATGTCGGCGATGAGGGGCAGCGAGATGGTGCCGTCGGTATCGGCTGGCGTACCGTCAAGCACAGCCTCGTAGCGCTTTCTTATCTCTCGCGACGCGAACTGGCGCTGAAGCTCAACATAAGCCTCATCCGTGCGGGCGAGCACAAGCAGGCCACTCGTGTCCATGTCGAGGCGGTGGACCGCCTTCACTGAAGTCTTGAGTCGGCTGCATACATAAGCCTCAACATTGTTGTCCGCCGACAGACCACTTGCGGGATTGGCTATGGCGGTTTTGCCCGGCACCGACAGCATACCGGCAGGCTTGTCTACCACAACAATTGCGTCGTCCTCGTAGATGATGCGTGGCTCACCGAGCGAGCGCGACTGCGCGAGCGGATTTGGCTCCACGTCAAGACCTCGGAGCATGTGGGTCAGTATGGGCAGACACTTCGAGCGGCACGCCGGATAATAGTGCATATGGTGGCGTATCTCCTGGCGCGGCGACTTGCCCCACCAAAACTCAGCCATGCACAACGGACGCAGACCATGACTGTAGGCATACTGCAACAGCTTAGGCGCACAGCAGTCGCCCGCCCCTGCCGGGGGCACGGCATGTATGGTGTCGCTGAAGATGTCAACCAAGTCGCGCTCCTCGCCATTGGCGTTGAGCACGCGGTACTGACGGAAAAGCCACTGCTGCAGGTCGTCGCTCATCTCGCGCCTGCGGCGGCGCAAGGCGGCTATCCTCGCCTCATGCTCCTCAATCGGGCGGCGCAATTCGGCAAGACGAGCCTCGCTCTGCTGGCGCACGCGGCGCAGCTCGGCTTTCAGAAACTGGCTCTCGCGAACCATTGCCGCTTGCTCCTCGGACGATATTGCGGCAGCGCCCTGACCTGCCTCGCGCCGGCGTTCGTCGCGCCGCGCCTTGGCAGCAGCCATCTTCTGCCGGGCATCGTCGATGGCGTTGTCGGCAGACTGCCTTGCCTTTTGGAAAGTCGATTTCAACACACCGTATCTATACGAGTTCTCCATGTCGGAGATTTCACGGTTTATGGCTGATATCTCGCGCTCTGTCAGCTTAAAATATCCGTCGGGTTGCTGAGCGTCGAACACTGGCGGCACAAAGTACTGCCAGTCGTTGCGTCCGGCAAGCAGTCCGGAATAGGCGGCAAGAAAGCCAAGGCACGGCGAGCTTTCGCCAACCGTGCCTTCACTATAATCCGAGCCGTCGCCCGACAGCTCCACCACCAGCACCCCGAACATCTTGCCAGGGCTTTGCTCACCCTGCCACACACCCGACTCTGCGATGTAGCGCTGCACCTCGGCAGCGGCAGCCGTGCAGAGCGGGTGAGGCTCATAGAAGAACGGATAGGTGAACTGTCGCGGTGGCTGTATATCGGAATGTAACAGATGAACTTTTGTGTCCACTACTTAAAAGCCTTTATCTCCGATATAAAGACATACCAAGCCCGTCTGCTATAGAAGTCGTTGACCGGTATTATCTGGAAATACTTTGCCTTGACAGGCTTGTAGAACTCACACACAGTAGCGTCAGAGTTGCTTGTCGGCGTTGTGGAAGACACAGCCAAGCCATTGTCGGTCCAGTTCTCGCCGTCGTCGCTTGAGCGCACACGATACTGCGCGAGGCAGTAGCCGTAGCCGTAGCCATAGCCGTAATCGTAGGCATAAGTGGCAATTGCTGAGACCTCCTTCGGCTCGTTGAACTCAATGCGCCATGCCGGGTTGTCCCAGTCGTTGGTGTAGTCGTAGTAGCCGTTGTCGAACTCACCGTCGTTGAGTCCCGACTGATATCCGCCCCATGCGTACGCCCACACATTGTAGTCGCTGCCGTCGTAAGCCGTCTTGCCCTCAACAGAACCAGTCGGCTTCACATTGTTGAACATCTTCTTCACGGTCCACACGATGGTGTTGTAGTTGCTGCTTGCCGTGCCACCCTGCACATCGCTGATGGAGAAAGCCATCACAGCCTCGCCTACAGCCATGTTCTTCAGGTCATCACCTTTCTGCAACTCGATATCCACCGGTTCTGCTGATTTAAGTTCTCCAGCCTTGATAGTGACAGAAGATGTCTTTATGTTGAACGCGCCTTCGCCCAGCACCGTCTTGCCCGTTGCCGAAGCAGCCTCCGGATTTGCCTTTACGGTCACGACAACATCGTTGGC
Organism: Prevotella sp.; assembly: GCA_050875085.1. Classification (GTDB taxonomy): domain Bacteria; phylum Bacteroidota; class Bacteroidia; order Bacteroidales; family Bacteroidaceae; genus Prevotella. The sequence goes on from JBNMLZ010000018.1 coordinate 8,774, forward strand.
AAGCGGTTTTGAGAGCATCACATAAAACTTCATTCCGTCCTCCGGCACACGCAGCTCATTGGGAGTTTCCTCAACGGTTGAAGTCTTGCCAGTGGTTTCGTCGGTAGTCTTGTAGATGTAAGCCTTCGGGCTGTAGTCCTCTGCCTCGGTAGGATGCAGGGTGTCGCCCACCTCCATGTCGTCGCTGCATGCCGTGAAGAGCGGCATGGCAGCGATGAGAAGAGCAGGGAGTGTTATGTTTTTGATAAATGATTTCATTGTCTTGGGATTTTAATGGTTTTCTATTTGCCGTCGATGCGCACGTTAGGAGTCCATGTCGGCTCACCGTTGGTAGTCTTGCAGATGTTGCCGTGGCCGGTAGCGTCGCGGAACTCGTCGCCTGCGCCCTCGTCCATCTTCCAGTAAGCCTCCAGTCCGTCGGTTGTCGGGTCGATGACATACATGTTGTTGGCAATCTCAGCCTGCGAGCGTGCCTTTGTCCAGAAGCGCACCTCCGAGTACATAGCGTCGGTGCGGAACCAAGAGCCAGAGCTTGCGAGGCTCATGTTGGCAACGTTCACCACCTTGCCGCCAAGATCCATCGAGTTGTCGAGCACACCGTTGACGTAGAGATAAAGCTTAGTGCCGGTGCATACGAATGCGATGTGATACCAAGTGGCGTCGTTGAAGAGCTGGTTGGAGTTCATCTGCGAGCCCTGGGTCTTTATCTGCAGGCGGTTGCCCTCGATAGGAGCGTCGCCGAAGCGGATGTATATCTCGCCGTCCTTGTCGCCGCCGTCGGCTGCGAAGATGGCCTGGTTGTTCCACTCGCCAACTTCCTTTCCGAGTTTCTTCATGTTGACGTTAAGCTCCACGGTCCACTCGTTGAGGGCATATTCCTGGCGGAGCTGCATCTTGGCGTAGTTGCTGGCGTTGAGCGTAGGCACAGCCTGGTAGATTACCTGGTCGAGCAGATAAACGATAGAGTTGCCTGAAGAGAGAACGCTTGTGCCGTCGGCGCTTGTTATCTTGATAGGCACGGCATACTTCTTGCCACTCGCCTTGAGCGCGGCGGACAAAGGCTTCACGCTGATGGTGACCGGTGCTGACGTGGCCTCACCCTCAGCCACGGTCGTCTCGGTGGAAGAGAGTGTGTACTGGTCGGTCGGAAGAATCTCGTAGTTGGTTGAGTTGAGCTTGTTGTACTGCTCAAGGGCTGCCTCATCGACGCTGACATTGAATGAAGAGTTCTTCTTTGCCGGCGACGACATGCGAACATTGAACTCGGTCGACACTGCATCGTTGCCTATGGTTATCTTCTTGGCTGTGTTGCCGTTGGTGTTGGTCTGGGCTATGTAAGCCTGGTTCTCAAGCACGTCGTATTCGGCGTCGTTGCACGAAGACAGTAGCACAGCACAAGCCGCGGTGCATCCGAGCAACAGTTTTGATATGATAGGTTTCATGATTTCCATTGTTTTTGGTTAAAGAAACTACTTTACTGTAGGGTTCTGTATCTGTATCGCCTTGCGCAGGTAAGGATAGGATGTGGAGAATCCCGACACGTTGTACTCATATTCCATGTGGTAGGTTCCGCAGCCGCCCTTGCGCAGCGACACGCCATTAATCACCGGCTCCCATTCTGCCATGCCCTGAAGACTCGGCACGGTGCGACCGTCACGTGTGGTGAAGTCCACGCCACCAGCCTTGGCATAGTTCTCGAAGTTCTCGGTGACGATGTACTTCTTTGCCACTTCCTCGGCTGTGAGCACACCGTCGTAGTGGTTGATGGTTGTTGCCAAGCGGTTGTCGAGGTCGGTGTAGCCGTAGCTGCTGTAGGCCTGCACGATGAAGTAGTCGAAGTTGGCGCCAGTTTCCTTGGCAACGCTCTGCGGCTCGCCGTCGATGACGAACATGCGTCCGGTGCCCGACTTCGGTCCTACACGCTTCGACATTTCGTCAACGAACACCTTCTCAGCCTCCTCGTTGCCGGCGATGTCGCCTGATGAGCCATAGTGAGGCTCATAGTCCCAGTCGAAGCCGTCGTAGTTGTACTTCTCGATGGTGTCGCAGATGGCGCTGGCATACTTGCGTATGGCTTCCTCGCCAGTGCCCCAGAACGTGGTGCGGTCCTCACCGGCCGGGGTGAGCTGGTCGCCGATGTTGGCCACGATGAAGCAGAGCAGCGCGCGCGTGCCCTTCACCTCCTGCACATACTTGAGGTCGGCCTTGCGCTCGGCAGAGAGCGAGTGCCAGTTGCCCCATATCGACACGAAGTCGACGGAGTCGGGCAGTCCGGCAAGCGAGTTCTCCTGCGAGGCGCCGGCTCCCACCCAGTTGCCGAACCATCCGAACGCCACCTCATGGTCGCTCTTCTTGTAGTCGCGCAACTGCTGGTAGTAAGCCTCCGACTTGTTGGTGTGAGTCAAGTCGGCGGGGTCCTTTATCTCGGTGTCTGTCCAGTCGCTGCACGAGGTCATTGCCGTGAGCGCGAGCACGAAGGCAGACATATACATGAATATCTTTCTCATTGTATTCTTTCGTTTTATTATGGTTGGTTATTCCTTACTTCTTCTGCCACCACATCTTGGTCTCGTAGTTGTCGGCACCGCCGAGCAGCTGCAAAGCCTTGGCGTAGTTGGTGGCGTTGTTGATGGTCTCCTCGTTGTCGAACGGTATGCGGTTAGGCACGTAGAGCGACGAGCCGTTCGACTGTGCCGTCGGGAACACCTTCGGATAGCCCGTGCGGCGAATCTCGCTCCAAGCTTCCTGTCCGTCGGGGAACATGGCAATCCACTTCTGGGTCATCAGCCGCTCAAGCTTCTGCTCGTCTGTGGCGCTGTCGTCCCACTTGATGGTGATGTCCGACTGGTGAGCCACCGACTTGCCGAATCCGCCCTCGGCGTCAACATAGTCGGCCTCAACCGATGTGTCGTCGGCAAGATACTGGTCGGCTCCGCTCACGCCCCACTGGTCAAACGAGAGGCGAACAGCCTGGTTGTAAAGCTCACCCACGGTGCCGCCCATGCCGCTCCATCCGGCAAGCGCGCCCTCGGCGCGGCAGAATGTCACCTCGGCAGCCGACATCCACACACCACGGGTGTTGTTCGACACGTTGGCGGCAGAATAGATGAGGTCGGCAGTAGCCTTGTTGCCCACCTTGGCACCGGCAAGACAACCTATGACAGTACGTGAGCCAGCAGTTGTTGTAGGCTTGAAGTAGGCAGTGATGCGCGGGTCGTTGTAGCCGTTCATGTAGGCATCGATGTCGGCGCAGGCACGTGAGTCGCCCCACTCCACTGAAGTCTTGTACTGTCCGTTAGGCGTATAAGTGATGCAGAGGTTCTCGTCGTTCGACGTGATTACGCCTGCGGCCACAGCCTCCTCGCCACACTGCTTTGCAAACGACGGGTCGGCAAAGCGCATACGGATGGCCATGCGTAGCTTCAAGGAATTGGCATACTTGAGCCAGTTGGCGAAGTTGCCGCCATACACATGGTCGGACTCCTCGTTGGCGGAGAGGTTCGGGTTGGCAGCCACCATAGGCTGGAGTATTGCGATGGCCTTGTTGAGGTCGGCAATGAGACTCTTGTAGACTGTCTCCTGCGAGCTGTAGGCATTGGCGTCTTCCTCGGCTCCGATTGGGAACGGGCCGTACATGTCGCTCAGGCGCTGGAAGCACTGCGCGCGCAGAATCAAAGCCCACGCATAGTTGATGCCCTCGCCGCCAGACAGACGCGCCACCTCCTTGAATGCCGACACGACCTTAGGTGTGGAGTCGGCAAACGGATAGCGCACCCATCCGTTTGGCGCGTTGAAGAGTGCGAAGTTCTTATTGGCGAAACCGTCGTTGGCGTAGGTCATGTAGCGTCCGAGATAGTTGCCGATGAGGTCCTGGTTCATCTGGTAGGTGTTCTCCTGCTCAGGGAACGCCTCGTTCTGGAGCTGGATAAGGAATGCGCCGGCGGCGTAGCTGTCGCGGTTGATTTCCTCACCGTCAATCTTGTTGCCCGGGCGGTTGGCGTTCTCGAAGCCGTCGGTACACGACGCGAGAGAGCCTGTGCCCAATATGCAGGCAGCCCCAAGAAGGAGCATACTTGATATGTTGGATATTTTCGTTTTCATTGTTGTACTGTTGTTATAGGTTTAGAAGTTCACTTTCACGCTGAAACCGAGAGAGCGCAGGCTTGGCTGCATGAAGTAGTCGAAGCCCTGGTAGTAGGTGCCAGTCGATGCAACCGACTCTGGGTCGAACGGGGCCTTGTTGTATATCATGAAGAGGTTGCTGGCTGTGAGACCGAGCGTCACGCCCACCTTGCCTACCCATGCGCGCGGCAGTGTGTAGCTGATGTGTGCCTCCTGCAGGCGAACATTAGTGGCTGAGTAGATGTACTCCGACCAGATTGGGTTGTCGCCGCCCACTACAGAGTAGTAGTTCTCGGCAGAAATCTTGCCCGTGTTGACTGGTATGCCGCCGTTGTCGCGTGCGATGGCAGAAGCCTTCGACACACCGTAGTTGTCGAGTATGGCCTGTGTCTGCGACATGCAGATGCCGCCGAGTCGTGCCGTGATGAGGAATCCGAGGTTGATGCCCTTCCAAGAAAACTCGTTGGAGAAGCCGATGTTGGCTTTCGGGAGCACGCTGCCGCGATACTGTGGGTTGTCGAGGTTCACCTGCTTCACCTTGCCGTTGTCGACGAGGATGTTGCCTTCGGCGTCGCGTGCGAAGTCGGTTGACATGTATACGTCACCCATTGTGCCACCTTCCTTGAGTATGATGTCGCAGCCGTTTAGTCCGCCCTGCTTCAAGTAGTTGTCGCTCTCGGCAACGTCGTCGAAGAGAGTGATTATCTTGTTGCGGTTGGCTGAGAAGGTGAGGGTTGGGTTCCATGTGAAGTCGCCCCATGTCTTGTTGTAGCCGAGTGAAAGCTCAATACCCTGGTTACGCACGTTACCCGTCTGGATGTACTCCTTGTCGTAGCCTTCGCCGGCTGTGATTGAGCGCAGGAAGGTCTGCTTCTTGGTGTTCGACTGGTAGAGCGTCACGTCAAGCGTGAGGGCATTGTTGAAGAAGCGTGCCGTAAGACCTGCCTCCCATGAGTTGGTGCGCTCCGGGTAGAACGTCTTCGGGAACTTGTAGGTCACGGTCTTGTAGGTGCCCGATGCCGGGTTGTACTCGTAGCGAGATGTTGAAGAGATGTTTGGCGAGATGGCAGAGCCTACCGATGCCCACGATCCGCGCACCTTCAAGTAGTTGATCCACTCCGGCATCTTTGCCATCTGCGAGATGACAGCCGACATGCCGACCGACGGATAGAAGAACGACTCGTGTGTGGTTCCCGAGAGAGCCGAGTCCCAGTCGTTGCGTCCGGTGAGCGTGAGGTAGAGCATTGAGCGCCATCCCAGCTCGACGTTGGCAAATGCTGAGTTGATGTTGTGGCGGTTGTCCTCGTAGATAGGACGGTTGTCGTTGGTCACCTGTCCGTAGTCGATGTTGTTTGGCGTGAACACGTTCGACGGCGACTTGAGTCCGCCCTGGTAGCCCTGCTGTGAGTAGTGGGTGCGTGAGAGCGACGCGCCGATATTGGCTCCAATGGAGTAGTCGCCGAGAGTCTTGTTGATGTTTGCCATGATGTCGCCGTAGAGGTTGCGGTCGGCGGCGTTGTTGTAGCCGTAGAAGCCGTATTTCGAGTGGGCGAAGAGGTCGATGGTCGATGCGTAGCGCTTGTCCTCTGCCTTGGTGCGGGCATCGTCCCAGCGCAGGCGTCCGGTCACGTCGAGCCAGTCGGTTATCTTGTACTTGATGGAGCCGCTGAGCATGTAGCGCGTGCGGTCGTTGGTGCGGTTCATGCGCTTTGCAATCCAATATGGGTTCTGCATCTGGAGGGCGTTGCCGTAGTTCCAGTTCTGCGTGTATATGCCGCGTGAGGCGTCCCACACCTCAAACGTGCGCACAGCGTCGAACGACTCGCCACGCGGGAAGAGGTAGAGTGCTGGCAGCGGGTTGAAGTACTGACCCTGCGCCATGAGGTTCTTGTCCTTCTCCTTGATGTAGTTGAACGAGAAGTCGAGTGTGAGCTTGTCGTCGAGCATCGAGGTGGAGTTGCGGAACGTCACGTTGTAGCGGTCGTATGAGTTGTTGGGTATGATGCCGTTGGCGTTGGTAGTGCCTAACGAGAGATAGGTCTGGTTCTTGTCCGAGCCGGCTGTGATGGCAATGTTGTTCTGTATGTTAGAGCCGGTGTTGAAGAAGTCCATCGGGTCGTAGTTGCCGTAGGGCGACTGCATCTTCTCGCCCCACGACTTCACCTCGCCTGGACGGTTTACATAGGAGTTCTGGAACTCAGGCGACACGAACGGGCTTGAGAACTGCGAGCTGTGGGATATGGCAACGTTCACCTTGCCTTCCTTGCCCTTCTTCGTCGTGATCATTATCACGCCCTGGGCAGCGGCGGAGCCGTAGAGGGCGGCAGCGGCAGGACCTGAGAGCACGGATATTGACTCAATGTCCTCGGGGTTGATGTCGGATATTCCCTCGCCGCCTGGCTGTACGGCGTATATGGAGTTGGAGTTGCCGCCGTCGGAGCGGTTGTTGATAGGCACACCGTCGATTACGTAGAGTGCCTGGTTTGACTGCGATATTGACTTCGGACCGCGCATCACCACACGCGTAGCGCCACCCATGCCGGCTGACGACGCGTTGATGTTCACGCCCGCCACCTTGCCTGACAGAGAGTTCATGAAGTTGGCGTTCTTCACCTCGGTGAGGTTCTCGCCGCCCATCTTCTGCACATTGTATGAAAGGGCTTTCTCGGAGCGCTTGATGCCGAGGGCTGTCACAACGACGTCGTTGAGCACCTGAGTGTCTTCCTGCATGGTGAGGCTCATCTGTCCTGCCTTTGCCTTGACCTTGAGCGGTGAGTAGCCCATGTAGGTCAGTTCAAGTTCCTGACCTGGACGCGCCTTAACGCTGAAGTTGCCGTCGATGTCGGTGACAGTCACCTCTTTCGTGCCAACAACCTTCACGCTGACACCGATAAGCGGTTCGCCCTGCTTGTCGACAACGGTTCCCTTCACTACACCATTGGCATCCTGTGCCAGACTTTCTGTCAGACGGTCGGGTGAGCCTGCTGGCGAAGCCGGAGCCTTGTCAGCAGCGTAACCAACCATCGACATGGAAGCAACGAGCGACAATGTGGCTACGCCGCGCTTGCCCATCATCTTGTCCATAATCAGATTGATGTTTGATTTCATTGTATTAACTGTTTAGTGTTATTTTTTTAGTTTTTTCGACCCAAATGATTGGGTGGTTTAGGGGTTAAGTATTCTGTCTTGATTTGTTTCGTATGAGGATGTTATTCGTTTTTAGTAGAGCAAAGATACGAATTAATCGATTATGTTCATCCGCTTTTTGCAATGTTTAACAGCAGGCATGTACTACTTGCGGAGTTTGACGACACAAAAAAGGACAATCATGACCTGCCGTTTTACCCGTATACCGGGCAACGGTTGCCATAATTGTCCATTATCAGAATTCAATTAAAGAATTGTCACTTACATATCTTATACGTCTTTCCTCCCTTACGCACAACATACACGCCATGTCCCGTCTCTGTGTTGTTTACACGACGGCCGTTCAGGTCGTACACTCCGTCAGCCATATTCTGCGAGACATTGACCTCGCGGATGCCTGTCGTGGACATTGTGTTCACAATGATTTCCTTTGAGCGAAGCGATAGCTCATCGCCCTGCTTTGCTGTGACCACAACAGAATAGCGTGTGTCGGGCTTCAACCCAACAAACAGGAACTCATGGCTGCTGCCTGTACTCTTCGCGTTGTAGCCCTCGACCAGACTGCACACAGCGTCGCAGCAGCCAACCTCCACGTCATCAATGAATACCGAGCCATTTGTGCGGCTGTAGACAAGACGCACAGTGTCGGATGGAGCGAAGTCGACGTGGCGTGTGCCAGGCTCAAAACCAGCCTCCAGCGCCATGTCTTCAACCTTCGACCATACGCCGTTCACGCACCGTTCGACAGTGATGCTTCCTGCCGCATTCTCTGTTGAGGTGAGATAGAACGAGAGCGACGTGAGCTTAGAGTTGGGATAAGCAATGCTGAGATAGTTGCCCGTCTTGCTGAGCTGCAGCGAGGGTGATGCCTTGCCGCAATATTTTGCCACACCCATCCATGCTCCGCCGAAAGACCATAGTTCAGGCATTCCTTTGCCACGCTGTGCAAAGTCATACCCGCGTGAAACGGTTTCCGACACAAAGTCGAGACGGTTGAGGTCTACGACGTAATCATCTGCTGTCGGTACCTCGTCCCATACCAGGCGGAACCCATCTGAACCCACATCCGTGACGGCAAGGTTGACCGGCTGGCGCTTGGCGAATGCCAGCGTGAGCGTGGCGACCTCGGCTGTTGCCGGCTCTGAACTGTAGCCGCTAAGGCAAGCCGTCAACTCTACATCGTAGTGGGTGTCGGGCTCAAGTCCCTCAACACGCAGCTCTCCTGGTGCGGTGAAGCTTAGTCCGGTGTACTTGTCAACCGCAGTGCGTGTGCCGTCTGCCACCTTATATATGTTAAGCATATATCGCGATGCCTTGTCAACGGCACTCCATGATACCACGAAACTGCTGTCAGCCACCTCGCCTACGGTGATTTCCGGTTTTCCTATAGTGAAACTTGTGCCTGCCACAAGTATCTGTATCGTATCGTTCACCTCGTCGATGTTGTCCAGGCGGAGTATTTCGCTGTTATCCCACGCCGTCATGTTCCATTCATGCACTTCTGACGTGCCAGGAAACGGGTCACCTGCCGTTGACAGGCTGGAGGCTCTGCCGTCGGCCTCAACTATGTCCACACGCTGGTGGGAAACATTGTTGTTGACGGTATTTGCCATCCATGCGTTCCAGTCTTGGTCGATGTGCCACATGAGCATACCGTGCCCGGGAATATAGCTGTCCCAACCGGTCTGCTGACGATTCTCAAGAACGAAGAACTCACGCCCGTTGGTGCCGTCTACCGGCACAACATAGGCCTTGCTGGAGATTTTAAGGTCGGGCAGCACGCTGATTGTGTCGGCCTTGGTATTGAGCTGTATATAGTCGAGCCAGCCGAGTTCTGCACGCTCATAGGCGGAGTGTGTAGGCGGAGTGTTCTGGTTATTGTTGTAGGGGCCTGTATCCATAACGTCGTATTCACCAGGAGTGAAGGCATCGTTGTACACCGTACTGTAGTGGTCGGGAAGTCCGAGCACGTGGCTGAACTCATGGCAGAACGTGCCGATGCCAACCGGCATCTCGGGAGAAAGACCGTTACGCTCCTGGCTGCACGTGTAGCTGTCGATTGTCACGCCGTTGAACGTGAGTGTGCCTGCGTGGAATTCGGTGTAATTATATGCGTGTGGCCAAATGGCATCCTTGTATTCGCTGTCTGCCTCACCGAAACCGGCATAGTAGAGGTACACATTGTCCACACGGCCATCGCCGTTGTTGTCGTACTTTGAGAAGTCCACCTCAGGAGCGGCAGCCTCGCAAGCCGCCTTTACAAACTCCTGCAGACGATCCATACGGTCGCCCGCCATTCCTGACCCGTCGGTGGTGTTGGCGCCATAATAAGCATACGACTTGGGAAGCGTCACCGGACCAATAATGTCGAAATGCGGCGTGAAGAGTCCGTTGGACGATGAGCGGAAAAAGTCGCTCACACTGCCGTTTGCTCCATTCTTGTATTTGAAGCCTGTCTGGTTGAACATGTTCTCATAGTAACCCTTCGGGTCGCCGTCCTCGCAGTCGAACGTCATGTCGCTGAACTGCACGAGTATGATGAGAGCATTTGGCGAGCCTATTGTGGGATAATCATTGATGAGCATCGCACGGCGCTGACCCTCCGAGGCCGGCGCGCGGTTTACAGCTGGGCGCATACGTCTGGCTTTGGCAAGACGCTTCGTGTCGAGCGTGGAGAGCATCGATGTCACGTCAAGCCGGCGCAGATAGTCGGCAGCCTTAGCGCTGCGGTGTGCCGCATCGGCTGCAACAATGCCTGAGGGTGCCAGCGCTCCTGCCTTTACGGCAGCATACTCATAGTTGCCCGTAACCTCGTTGAGACACAGAGGATAGCCATCAGTGGTCATGACCACATGGCCGAATTCGTCGCCACGTGTGACGACTGTGATGTAGGAGCCGTCGGCCTGTCTCACGTTGCGCGGACGCGGGTCGGCAGGCACAGCGGATGCTGTCTGCGCGAGGCACGCCGTGGCAAAGAGGCCGACGAGAATTCTTTTTAGGTTCATCTTTCTTATTTATTTGTTAGAGTTTCTTTACTTCATTATTTTCACCACCTTGCCATCAGCACGGCGCACAATGTTGACACCCTTGCACAGCCCTCCGAGCTTCACGCCTGCCAAACTGTATACGGCAGACGGGGCTTCAACGACAGTCTTGGTTGTGGCTATGCCACTGTAGGAGGATGCGTCAACATCTGACTTGCTGGCATTTGCCACCTTGCCGCTGGCATCCTTCAGGACGGCAACAACACGCAGGTGGCTGCGGTCTTGCACGAGAGGTGTGCCGCCAGTGCTGACAATGCCGTCAAGAAGGAACGTGTAGCTGAACGGATATTCCTCATCGGCTGTGAAACTGGTGGGCAAAACAACATCGGCAGCGTCTTGCCGCGACGTGGCTATGGCAACATCGTTGTAGCGCAAGCCGCTCACTAATGATGAGCCATGGACGAACTTGTCGAATTCCGGCTCGGGATAGTCTTCGGGCTGGTCGGTGTTGTAGACATTTGACTGGTCCCAGCGACCGCCCACACCATGAAGGCTGTCGGCTACAAGCACCAGTTCCACACTGTAGGAGGCTTCGGTCACGTCTATCGGGAAACGCACAAATCCTTCTGCCTCAACCTTTGAGCCATCTGCGGAAAGATGTGCCTTCACCGGCACGTCAGCGGGGGCCTGCAACTTGCAGACTGCCGCCCACGCCTTGTCGAGTCCAAACTTTGCATTGGCAAACCCTGAATATGGATCTACCTTGTAGGTGCGGTCAAGATAACCGTCGGGAAATCCGCTCACCTCGTTTGGAAAATCCTCACGCGGCATTATCTCCATTGAGTCTTTGTTGTGGTAGGATATGGCGATAAAATCATCAGGATAGAGCCTGCTCATTATTTCGAGGCCGACGAATCCGCGTGGGCAATTGCGGCACCACGTACCGGTATACTCTTCCATGAGGGCACGGTGGCGCGGCAAATGGCGATATACTGTCAATAGTGACGACAGTGTAGCAGGCTGCCGGTTGGGTTTGCCGTTAATCTCGGTCACGCAGACACTCACTGGATAATCGCCCTTGGCACCGACCGATGGCAGAGGCAACGCTACTGTCTGCTCATAGTCAAATATTGGAGGTAATGGCGTGTCGAGTTGGATGGTTGACGTGCCATGGATATCGCCAACAGTGTAGGTGTATCCGATGGTGTTCACGCCCTCGTAGCCGCGATTGCGCAAGTTGATGTCGGCAGTGGAAGGCTTGCCTGTCTCACCATACAATTGTTGCGTAATGCCACTTGCCACAGCGAGGGCTGGCTCGCCGCCAGCCAACCCCACCTCTATAGGCAGGCAACCGCGGGCCGAGAGGTCATTCCACTTAGTGTAGGTGACGCTGGTATGGAGGAAGAAATTGCCCGTTTCAGTGGTTCTGGCGTAGCTTACCGGATATTTCTCAGCCTCGGTTAGCTGGGAGAATGTCATGGTGTAGCCAACATACACTCCATCGTCACCAATGGTGTATGGCTCGTCAAGTGCCACACTGACATCTCCACCATTGGCATCGGCGACATCCACCTGCTGTATGTCGGGTGAGTTCTCGGTCTTGGTGCCGTTCTTCACGGTAGTGAGCGTGCGCGACAGCCATACCTTCAGGCTGGATATATGCTGCACGTCACCGAGATGCAGCTTCACTGTGCGTATGGTCATTCCGCGCAAAGCGGGGTCGCCGACATGCATGGCCACGTCGTAGGTTTCTTTCTTGGCGGTGCCGAATGTGGCATTGGCTGCCACTCCGTTGCTGCCGCTATATACCAATATTCCATCGTCTGCCCTTGCCGTGAGGGTTGTCATGAGAACGGCAAACAGAACGACAAACAATCTGTAAGTGTTGGTTTTCTTCATAAAGACAGTTATATAAGTTAGCTTTAGTTTATTAGTTTCATTGCGCCAGTTCTAACGTGGTGACAAAGGTATAAATATTTTTTACGAAACAAAAACTTTTGTAAGTATTTTTGGCAATATAATAATGTATTGTTATATTTACCCCCCCCGAAGACATTCCAACAGTTACTTTTAAGCGTAGAATTGTAACATTTTATCATTTTAATTTTGCAGATTTAGACATTTTACCTACTTTTGCCTACGTAATTAAAAACTTAAACAACGATGCGTATGAAGAAAATCTACTCAATTCTCGCTGCTGCCGCTGTATGTGCAGCAGCCAACGCTCAAACAACCACAAGAACGCAGTTCAGCAACGTCAAAAAGGCACCTGCCACGGCGTTCTCATTGACAGGAGTGCAAAAACTCAGCAGCATGAAGCTGCAGGATAATGGCAAACAGCACCAAGCCAGCGCAAGGAGAAAGTTTCCAACACCAACTGTTGAGACTCCTATCGTGGAACAGCCAGCCGGCAAGCTCCACAGCGAGACCTATCGCCTATCATATGGTTTTTACTCCGACGATTTCGGCAGATGGTTCACCGACGTTGACGGCCAGAAAGGTGTATACGTGGAAGGCGACGACGGCAAGGTTTACCTCAAGAATCCGTTAAGCACCTACCCCACCAACACATGGCTCACTGCAACACGAGGCGAGGGCGACACCCTCAACGTGGACCTGCCACAGGCCATATATCATGAGGAATATACCGACTTCTTCGGCAATCCTGCCGAACTCATAGCCTACGCCACACGTATGAGCTACGCCGACAATGCCTGCAAGGTGGACGACACTAGCCAGCGCATACAGTTCGTCATGCGCAACGACTCACTCATAAAGGTAGACGACAACTCTCTGCTCGGACTGTGCGACGAGTACGGCGACTGGTACGGCTATGGCGACTGGAACATCGCTATCGGGCCGATGACCGAGAAGACAATCGCGCCAGACGCGCCAGAGACCGCACAGCCATACACCGTGGAGTATTCTTACCACGACTCATACACTGACACCGACGAACGCCTGCGCTATCCGTGCAAGGTGGTGTTCGACGGCGACAACGTCTACATCAATGGACTCACCACAAATGATGTTGACGGATGGGTAAAGGGCACGCTGAAGGACGACAAGTTTGTGTTCGACAACCAGCAGTTCATTGGCTACGACAAAAAATACGGACGCTACTGCTACTTCTCACCCATCTACTACAAGTCGACCGTTGATGCTGAAGGCTCTGCAGTGGACAGCATTTTCATTGCCGACCCTATCGCACTGAACTTCAACGCCGACGAGCAGACTCTTGACGGCGAGGGCATCATAGCCACCAACTTCGGACGCAACACCATCTACATCGACAAGGAGTTCAAGGATCCGAAACTGGCATATTGGGACCAGAAGCCAGGCGCACCGAAAGACCCTGTATTCACCGCTCTTTACGACTACAACCCCGACGACTATGGAACGGGCAACTTCACTTTCCGCCTGTCGAACTTTACCAACGACGGTACGTATCTCGACCAGAGCAAGTGCTACTATAACGTGTTCCTCGACGGCGAGAAGTACACCTACTCCACCGACGAATATGACAAACTTACACAGACGCTGACCGACATTCCATACGACTACACCGACAAGTGGAATATCTTCATCTTCGGAACACTGCGCAACCTCTACTTCAACGGTGCCGACTGGAAGACTGTCGGTGTGCAGTGCTTCTACCGCGATGACGACGGCACTGAATACCGCTCTCACCGAGTAACTGCGAAGTTGAAGAAAGACGAGACTGGCATCAACACCGTCAACACCAGCGAAGAGGGTACAGCCACATACAGCGACCTCAGCGGACGCCGCGTAAGCAACCCGTCACACGGTGTATACCTCAAGACCGTCACCGCCAAGGACGGCTCACGACACACCACAAAACTGGTTGTGAAATAACAGGACAACAGAAATTCGCCTATACAGGAACGCTCTGAAATGGCAATGGCGCCGCTATCCGACACCATTGCTGTTTCAGGGCGTTTTGCCATTATTCACACGCATAAAGGATTTTATCAAGCAAAGAGATGCTTATCTCAGAAATTTTCCCTACATTTGCATCATTAACAACTAAAAGCATACAAACAATGGATACATTGAAAAAAGACTTCGCGTCGAAACTTCTTGAAGTAAAGGCTATCAAGCTTCAGCCTAACGACCCGTTCACATGGGCTTCAGGCTGGAAATCACCAATCTATACCGACAACCGCAAGACTCTTGCCTACCCTGCACTGCGCTCTTACGTGAAGCAGGAACTGGTTCACCTCATCCACGAGAACTTCCCCGAGGCTACTGCCGTTGCAGGTGTCGCCACTGGCGCCATCGCACAGGGCGCACTCGTTGCCGACGAGCTGCTCCTGCCTTACTGCTACGTGCGTCCGAAACCGAAGGACCACGGCATGGGCAACCAGATTGAGGGCACCATCCCCGAGGGTGCAAAGGTAGTGGTTGTTGAGGACCTCATCTCTACCGGCGGTTCCTCACTCAAGGCTGTCGATGCACTGCGCAAGGCCGGCTTCGAGGTCGTTGGCATGGTGGCAAGCTACACCTATGGTTTCCCCATTGCCGAGGAAGCTTTCAAGGCTGCTGACGTGCGCCTCGTGACACTCTCCGACTACGAGCACACCACAGCCATCGCCGCAGAGACTGGATACATCAACAAGGAGGATCTTGAGGTGCTCGCCGAGTGGCGCAAGGATCCGGCTAACTGGAAGAAATAAGAGGCAAGATGGGAATGACAACATTCGAAAGTTCTATACGCCAGATCAACTATCCGCAGCAAAGCGTATACAACAAGCTGAGCGACCTCAACAACCTGCAGAAGCTCAAGGAGCGCTACGAGCAGATGAAGGACACCATGCCCGAGGAGGCGCGCAAGCAGGCCGAGAAGATTCAGGACTTGCAGTTCGACGAGGACTCGCTGTCGGTGAACGTGCCGCCGGTGGGCAACATCAAACTGCGCATCGTGAACCGCGAGGAACCTAAGTGCATCAAGTTCGAGACGGAGCAAAGCCCCATTCCGTTCAACTTCTGGATTCAGATGCTGCCCGTCACAAGCGCCACGTCTAAAATGAAGCTCACCATCAAGGCTGAACTCAACATGTTCATCAAGCAGATGGTGAAGAAACCGCTGCAGGAAGGCATCGAGAAGATTGCGGATGCACTGCAGATGATACAATATGAATAAAAGCAGCAACAACCACTTCCTTTTATTGCTTTAAGCGGTTGGGCATAATTAAATTTAATTTAGGAGGTCGGGCGAGACGCCCGACCTCCTATTGTATGTAAAGCTAATTTTAGGCTAATTCTGGATTTCATCTATAAAGAGAAGGGTACGTTTGGTGGAATCAACAACCACTTTATTTTGAACGCAAAGATAATACAAGTGGCTTCCTGTTTTCTTTCTCACTCCACCTTTGGAGATCTTCCATTAACTGTCTATGTATCATTGTGTTTCTTGCTAATTATATGTCTACAAAGATACAGTATATTCCTAAAACATAGGCAAAAAACAGCTAAAACTTTCCTAAAACATAGGTAACTCCGTGTAATTTTATTCCTAAAACATAGGCAACCTGCCAAAACATGCCACATTCATTGAAAATGTGGCAAAAAAGACAAGATTGTCGGATTTTATTATTAATTTTGTTTTTTCTGTAAGACTTTATTTTAATTCTGATTTAAATTATAAAAAACAATGGCAAGCAAACTTTGGGAAAAGAATTTCTCCGTCAACAAGGAGATTGAGCGTTTCACTGTGGGACGCGACCGTGAACTCGACATATACCTCGCCAAGTACGACGTGCTTGGCTCCATGGCTCACATAACAATGCTGGAGTCCATCGGACTCATGGCGAAGGACGAGCTGCAACAGCTCCTCGCCGAACTGAAGAACATCTACGCCGAGTGCGAGCGCGGCACCTTCGTCATCGAGGAGGGCGTGGAGGACGTGCACTCGCAGGTGGAGCTGATGCTCACAAGAAAACTTGGCGACATGGGCAAGAAGATACACTCGGGACGCTCGCGCAACGACCAGGTGCTCGTCGACCTCAAGCTCTTCACCCGCCACGAGCTGCGCGAGGTGGTGGAGGCCACCGACGCGCTCTTCCGCGAGCTACAGAAGAAGAGCGAGCAGTACAAGGGCGTGCTCATGCCTGGCTACACCCACTTGCAGATAGCCATGCCAAGCTCCTTCGGACTGTGGTTTGGCGCACACGCCGAGTCGCTTGCCGACGACATGCTCTTCCTCCTCGCCGCCTACCGCATGACCAACCGCAACCCGCTCGGCTCTGCCGCCGGCTACGGCTCGTCGTTCCCGCTCAACCGCGAGATGACAACACGTCTGCTGGGCTTCGACTCAATGGACTACAACGTGGTATACGCACAGATGGGACGCGGCAAGATGGAGCGCAACGTGGCGTTCGCCCTGGCGTCGGTTGCAGGAACTGTTTCGAAGCTTGCGTTCGACGCCTGCATGTTCAACAGCCAGAACTTCGCCTTCGTGAAGCTGCCCAAGGAGTGCACCACCGGCTCCAGCATCATGCCGCACAAGAAGAACCCCGACGTGTTTGAGCTTATCCGCGCCAAGGCGAACAAGCTGCAGAGCCTGCCCACACAGATACAGCTCATCATGAACAACCTGCCGACGGGCTACTTCCGCGACCTGCAGATAATCAAGGAGGTGTTCCTCCCGGCTTTCGCCGAACTGAAGGACTGTCTCGCCATGGCTGCCTACATCATAGAGCGCATCGAGGTGAACGAGCACATACTTGACAACCCGATGTACGACCCGATGTTCTCCGTTGAGGAGGTGAACCGCCTCGCCGCCGCCGGCACACCGTTCCGCGATGCCTACAAGCAGGTGGGAATGGAGATTGAGAACGGCACGTTCCATGCCGACCACAATATCCACCACACACATGAAGGCTCCATGGGCAATCTGTGCAACGACCGCATAGCCGCACTAATGGACCAGACGCTCAAGGAGTTCCATTTCGAGCGCGTCGACAACGCCGAAAAAGCCCTGCTGGCATAACGGAACGGCAGACTCCCGTCTGCCGACTAACCACGGAACGGCAGACTCCCGTCTGCCGACCCCAACAAAGTATGTTTCACTATCCGCGCGGCGGACAGGAGTCCGCCGTTCCGGCTAACCACGGAACGGCAGACTCCTGTCTGCCGACTACAACAAAGTATGTTTCACTATTCCCGCGGCGGACAGGAGTCCGCCGTTCCGGTAAATCCTCTATTATGAAATCAAAAGTCCTCCTTCCTTTTTTACTTTTCCTTCTCACTCTTTCTTCCTGCTCGAAGGACTCCTTCGACTTCGCCTCCATCCATGCCTTCTTCATCTTCGACAACTCCACCCACCAGGACGCCACGCTGCAGAGCGCACTCAACCAGATGTCGCCCGGAGTGTTCTGCCGCATCACGGAAGACTCGCAAGGCGGCAGCGTGTTCTTCCACTTCGAGAGCAACCAAGGACTGTCGTCAAAGCAGAAGGCCAATGCCGACGACATGCGCCGCACGCGTGCACTCGGCATCTACAACAAAACGGGCATCATCGTTGGCTACGGCAATCTGTCGTCGCCAGCGGTGTTCTACTGCTACGACTCCCAGTGCCCCAACTGCTACAACGAGACCGGCATGGCAAACTACAAGCTGACGTTCGACTCACGCGGCATCGCCACCTGTCCGAATTGCAAGCGTGAGTACGACCTCAACAACAACGGACTGTCGTCGACGGGCGGAAAAAAACTGATAAAATACCGAGCCACAACAACCGGTCCGCTCGGCATCCTATCAGTCAACAATTAGCCCTACCCGGAACGGCAGACTCCCGTCTGCCGCACACCCACTCGGAACGGCAGACTCCTGTCTGCCGCACACCTACTCGGAACGGCAGACTCCCGTCTGCCGCACACCTACTCGGAACGGCAGACTCCTGTCTGCCGACTAAAATAGCATTAACCAAACAGCGCGGCGGACAGGAGTCCGCCGTTCCGGCTAACCACGGAACGGCAGACTCCCGTCTGCCGACTAAAATAGTATTAACCAAACGCGCGGCGGACAGGAGTCCGCCGTTCCGACAAAACCCCAACACTATGTACGAGAAATTCTTTGACCCTTACGCAAACATTCACGAGACCATCGGCAACCTCCCCCACTGGACCCAACAAGGAAAGATTACCTTCATAACCTTTCGCCTTGCCGATTCCATTCCACAAAACATTGCCAATGAGTTTATCTTTGAGGAACGCACTTGGCGCGAGGAACATCCCAATCCCATAAACAAAGAACTTGAGAAATGGCACCGCGAACGCCACAACCGTCTTGAGCGTTACCTCGATGCCGGCCACGGGGCATGTGTTCTTGCCAACCCTGCGTGCCGAGACATCATGGTGAGAGCATTGGAGTTTATGGATGGGGGGCGCTGCATTATACACTCCTATGTAATAATGCCCAACCACATACACCTGCTGATAGAACCAAACGGTGAATGGACAATACAAAAGATTATAGGTTCCGTGAAAATGTTCACGGCTAAAGAAATAAACTCGCTGTTGGGAAGAACTGGCCGTTTATGGAGAAAAGACTATTTTGACAGGATTGTAAGGAACGAGAAGAATTATATTAGAGTGTTGGGGTATATAAAGGCTAATCCGCTAAAAATGGCAGGCAACAGATACACATATTACATTAGAGAAGACCTTAAAGACTTGGTCTAACCGGAACGGCGGACTCCCGTCCGCCGCGCAACCACTTATTTGCGGCAGACAGGAGTCTGCCGTTCCGAGTGGGGCAATGCGGCAGACGGGAGTCCGCCGTTCCGATGTGGCAGCGCGGCAGACGGGAGTCTGCCGTTCCGATGTGGCAGCGCGGCGGACAGGAGTCCGCCGTTCCGGTTTATTCCTCGCCGGCTCCGTTGTAGTCCATTTGCACGTCGCCACCCTGCTGTCCGTCTTTCTGCGGACGGCGCTTCTGCGACATGTTGCCGAAGTTCCACGTCACGGTCATGCTCACGCGGCGGCCGCCACGGCGGTTAATCTGGTGGCGCGTGAAGTTCTCGCCACTTGTGAAGGTCTCGAACTTGCGTGAGTTGAGCAGGTCGCGGCAGTTGAGCGACAGCGTCAGCTTCTTGTTGAAGAAGTTCTTGCGTGCGCCGAGGTCAACGCTGTAGTTGGCGCGGCGGTAGCCCTGGGTGATCACCTCGCGCGACGTGTAGCGTCCGGTGCCCTGGATGGAAATGTCGTAGGGCAGCATGAGCGAAGCCGTCATGCGGGCGTTCCACGTGAAGTTGTGGTCTTCCTTGCCCGTTATGGTCTGTCCGTCGATGTCGTAGGTGAAGCCGTTGAGCTTGTAGTAGTAGGCGTTGGCGGAGGTGGTGAGGTCGAGGATGCGGAATAGCTTGTCCTTGACCGTCAGCTCCAGGCCCGACGACAGGCTCTTAGCCACGTTCATCGACGTCTGGTAGAACAGTCCGTCAGCCGAGTTCTTGTAGCTGATGCGCTGTATCACGTCTGATGTGGGGCGGTAGTAGGCGCTGAGGAGCAGCGAGTGGTCGGTCCACGTCTTGAGGTAGTTGAGGGAGAATGAGTTGCTGTACTCCGGCGTCAGGTGAGGGTTACCGAACGACACGGTTGTGGCGTCGCGCGTGTCGCGGAACGAGTTGAGCTCGCCACCCCACGGGCGGCGCAGGCGGCGCGTATAGTTGAGCTGCAGCTGCTGCGACTCCGTCACCTGCCACGACATGAACAGCGAGGGGAACAGCTGGAAGTTGTCCTTCTTGAACGGCTTTTCGCGCAGCGACGCGTCGTGCTCCTGCTCCCACGTGTAGCTCTCGGTGTTGATGCGCCAGTATTCGCCGCGCAGTCCAGCCATCACGCTCAGCGCGCCGAGCTTGTAGCTCAGAGTGGTGTAGAAGGCGTGGATGTCCTGCTTGTAGATGAAGCGGTTGAAGAAGAGCTTGTCCTCCGTGGCGTTCTGTCCGCCGAACGACGTGTTGTCGACATACGACTCCTGCGGCGTGTTCTCGCGCGAGAACTCTCCCTTGTAGCCTGCCTCAAGCTTGAAGTCGGTGGTTATCTGGTTCTCGTAGTCGAGCTTCAGTTCCTTGCGTCGGTTGTTGATGTGCTGCGGTCGGTACTGGTAGCTGTAGTCGATGTCGGGCGGCGTGCCGTAGCCGGTGTTGGTGACGGTTGAGTCCTGGTACCAGTTGTCGCCGTCCATCTTCCAGTGGCTCAGGTCGGCGGTGAAATCGATGAAGTGGCGGTCGGAGAAGTTGTGGCGGTAGTTGAACTCGCCGTAGTACATGTTCATGCGTTCGCGCGAGCGGTTGAGCCGGTCGAGCCGGTAGTCGTTGAGTCCGTCGCGCACGGCAGTATATATATAAGGTGTGAAGCTGTTGCTCCGTCCGCCTCCGTGCATAAGCATACCGCTCACGGAGAAGTCGTCCTTCTTGGTGGCGTGTATCGTCACCCCGGCACGCGAGAAGAGGTTGTTGCCCCATCGCGCGTTGTCGCCCTTGTAGCTTTGGTTGTAGGTGTTGCTCGTCTGCTCGCTCTCGGAGTGTCCGTCGTTGGAGCGGTGGCGGTAGCCGATGTTGGCGTAGGCGTCGAATAGTCCGCTGTTGTAGTTGATGTTGAAGCTGGTGTTGGCACCGCCGCGCGTGTTGCCGCCAGTCTGGAGCGAGCCGTAGTAGCCTGCCCTGCGGTCTTTCTTGAGCACGATGTTGATGATGCCGGCGGAGCCTTCGGCAGAGAACTTCGCCGACGGGTTGTCGATCACCTCAATCCGCTCTATACTCTCGGCAGGCAGCTGCTGGAGTATTTGGGCCCGGTTGTCGCTGGTGAGTCCCGACGCCTTGCCGTTGATCCACACCTCGACGCTCGAATTGCCGCGCAGCGACACGTTGCCGTCGTTGTCGACCTCCACCGACGGCACATTGTCGAGCACGTCCGAAGCCGACTGTCCGGCATTGCTTATGAGCTGGCCCACGTCAAACGTCTTGCGGTCGACCTCAAGCTTCATTGTCGAGCGCTGTCCGGTGACGGTGACGCCACTGAGCACCTTGGAGTCCTCTGCCATGTAAAGCAGCTTGAACTGCGCCTCGCGGTCGTTGGCAGTGATGGCGAACTGGCGCACCACGTCCTTGTAGCCCACGTAGTTGAGCGTCAGCGTGTAGTTGCCGTCGGCAAGTCCCTTGACGATGAACAAGCCGTCGGCATCGGTCATTCCGCCTGCCACGAACTTGTCGGAACCTTGCGCTGTCACCTTCACGGTGACAAAACCCAACGGCTCAGAGTTCTGCTTGTCGAGCACCTTGCCCTTGACAAGTCCCTGGGCAAAGCCCGCCACCATGCAAAAGCACAGCATGATAAATAGGAAAAAACGTTTCATCAGTAATTTTAATTGTTGTCGCTTCTAATTGTTATACTATTCTTCTTGTTCTTTATTCGTTTCTTTTTCGCCTACACGCTCTGCGTCTTGCCTATGGTGAAGAAGCTCACCCTCACGTCAGGCACATTGTGAAGCTCCAGCGCGCAAGCCACCACCGACGCGCCAGTGGTGATGATGTCGTCGACAATCATCACGTGCCGCCCGCGCAACACTTCGGGGCGGAACACCTGGAACGAGCCGAGCAAATTGGCTAGGCGCCGCTCCTGGGCAACCGTGGTCTGGCTGGGGGTGTTGCGCATACGCTGCACCACATCGGCGTCGCACACCGCCACGTGGCACACGCTGTTCAGCCCATAGCATATCTCGCGGCTTTGGTTGTAGCCGCGGTCTTCCTCGCGCAGGCGGTGGAGTGGCATGGGCAGGAGCAGGTCAACGCCCTCGAAGAATCCACTCGCAAGTGTCTCCCGCGCGGCAAACACGCCTATGTCGTGAGCCAGGTCGGGGCGCGAGCGGTACTTCATGTCGTAGATGAGTCCGGCAAACGGGGTGTGGGGCACGAAATCCACGAACGACGCGCCACGCTCTATGTCGGCGTTGCCGGCAACCAGCCAGCGCGTGGCGTTGTCCATCGGCGACTCCACATCGTCGGTGAAGCGCATCCGGCTTTGGCAGTCGGGACAGAACAGCCCCTCGCGCCAGCCCAGCCTTCTGCTGCACATGCAGCAGCAACGGGGCGACGCCATGCCAATCATACTGCCGAGCAAGCCGCGCAAGCGGGGCATGAGGCCATGGCTACTCATAATTGTCGTCGGCAATGGAGTCGGCGATGTTGTACTCGTCGGCGCTGTCGATGCACTTGCGCACGATGCCCATGTCGAAGCCGCGCCCGAGGGCGAAGCGTATGAGTTTTCCGTTGAGCTCGTAGTCGCTGCCTGCCTTCACCGACTTGCGCTTGGCTGCCAGCAAGGGGCGCAGCGCCTCAATGTAGTCGGCGTCAGCCACGGCGTCGAGCACACTGCCGATAATGTCGGCAGAGACACCCTTGCGGTATAGCCCCTGCTCTATCTTGCGGCGTCCCCAGCGGTCGAAGCGTATCTTGTCGCGCACGAAGAAGCGGGCGTAGCGCTCGTCGTCGACAAACCGCTCGGCAATGAGGCGGTCCATCACGCGGTCGGCGGCATCCTGCGGCATCGCCCAACGGCGCATCTTCTCGCGCATCTCGCCCGAGGAGTGCTCCGCCTGCGAACACATGGCGGAGAGCTTGAGCAGGGCTTCCTGCTCGCTGACTTCCTTCTTTGGTCTTTGAAACATAATCGATTTTTTTATCGGAACGGCAGACTCCTGTCTGCCGCGCTGCCATATATGTGCTGCTTGTGGCGGCAGACGGGAGTCTGCCGTTCCGGTGGGTAGCGCGGCGGACGGGAGTCCGCCGTTCCGGTGTTATTTCTTTCCTTCGGCAAAGCGGGGCTTGCCGAAGCAGTCGTCAACTACTCTCACGTCAGTCAACCCGCCGTCGAGCATCAGCGCCGCCGTGTCCTGGGCATACTGCGTGTTGCACTCGAAGAGCAGCCGACCTTCATCCGTCAACGCGCCGGCGGCATACCCGGTGATGGCACGATAGAAGAGCTGCGGGTCGTCGTCGGGCACGAACAGCGCCATGTCGGGCTCAAAGTCGAGCACGTTGGTGTCCATGTCGCGGCGCTCGCGGTCGCATATATAAGGCGGATTGCTGATGATGATGTCCCAATGGTTGGTAAGGTTGGGCAGGTGGAGCACGTCGCGGCGGTTGAACACCACGTTGGCGTCGAGCCGGCGGGCATTGCCTGCCGCTATGTCGAGGGCGTCATAGGAGATGTCCCAAGCCTCAACATACGCCTCGGGCAACTGCTTCTTCACGCTGACGGCTATGCAGCCGCTGCCCGTGCCGATGTCGAGTATGCGCGCGCCCGGCGCGCCCTTCTCCCTGGCTATAGCCACGGCGCGCTCCACAAGCCACTCCGTCTCCGGACGCGGGATGAGCACCCCGCCGCTCACGGCAAAACGGTTGCCGCAAAACCACGCCTCGCCAAGGACATACTGCACAGGCTCGCCACTCTCAAGACGCGCCACAGATGCCTCAAGCCAAAGGGTGTCGTCGGCCGACAGAGCCTCGACACCGCCACAAAGCATGTCGGCAAAGGTCATCCCGAACTTCTCCTCAAGGAGCATACGCGCTATTGCCTTGGCTTCGCCAGGCTCGTTGACGGCGGCAAGGCGACGCCATATTTCTTCGTAAGTCATAAACGTATATATACAAAAAAAGTGAACATCTTGTAGAATGTCCACTCGTTTCAATTCTGTCTAAAGTGCCGCGAGCGGGACTCGAACCCGCACAGCCATTTCTGGCCAAGGGATTTTAAGTCCCTCGTGTCTACCAATTCCACCATTGCGGCGACCTGTTGCTTGATTCATAAGGATTGCTGATTGGCAAAAATAAAAAACGGCAGCATTTCTGCTACCACTCCTTATAAAAACCATTACCTATATGAAAGAGAGCGGCAAACGAGACTTGAACTCGCGACCCCAACCTTGGCAAGGTTGTGCTCTACCAACTGAGCTATTGCCGCATATCGCTTAATTGCGAGTGCAAAGGTAATAAAATTATCCGAAACAGCAAAAATATATGCGAAAAATTAGTATCTTTGTGTGGTTTTTTGTTGATAAAACCATACAAAAACCTTAAAAAACATACTACCAACACGTTGTAATGCGGTTACAAAGCAATCGTAACGCGGTTACAAAATAATTGTAACTCGCTTACAAGGCAACTGTAACACGCTTACAAGGCAACTGTAAACTATGGTGAAATAACTGGGAGAGGGGGCGCCTCGCCCCCGACAAAGAGAAAATATACTATATCGGGGGAGAGGGGGTGCCCCCGACAAAGAGAAAATATACTATACCGGGGGAGAGGGGGTGCCACCGACAAAGAGAAAATATACTATGTCGGGGGCGAGGCGCCCCCTCTCCCAGTTAGATTAGCAACCCTTGTGGGTCATTATTTCAAGCACCATTTCATCGGTTTTGTTCATCGCCTCGGCGCCAATGCTCGTCAAGTTGCGGATTGAGCGGTCGACATCGTCGTCGATGATGCCCTCTACAGAGCTTACACACTTGCCTTCAATTGAAAGCAGGGCGGAAAGCAGGGCCGTCGACACGCCCGACGAAATCTTAAGCGCACACGACGGCTTGGCGCCGTCGCATATCATGCCGGTGATGTTGGCTATCATGTTCTTCACCGAGTTGCACACGCGGCAGTAGTCGCCGCCCATCAGATAGGTGATGCCGCAGCTTGAGCCGATGCTCGCCACCACGCAGCCACAGAGAGCCGACAGCTTGCCGAGGTTCTGCTTGATGTAGATGGCGGTGAGGTGTGACAGTGTGAGGGCGCGGATAAGCTCCTCCTCGGTGTTCTCGTTCTCCTCGGCATACACAGCCACGGGATTGGTGGCGCAGATGCCCTGGTTGCCCGACCCCGAGTTGCTCATCACCGGAATCATGGCACCGCCCATGCGCGCGTCAGTGGCAAGGGCTGTCTTGGATATGATATGCGAGAAGATGGAGTTGCCGAATATGCCGTGGCTCAACGGACGGTCGATGGTCTTGCCGAGGCAATGGCCATAGTTGCCCTTCTTCGACTCCTCGGCGGCACGCAGGTTGTAGTCGCGCGTCTTGAGGATGAAGCGTATCTCGTCGAGCGGCGTGGTCATGGCGAAGTCGTAGACGAGGCGCATGTTGAGCTTTATGTCGTGGTTGTCGGCGTCGGCGCCTGCCTGGGCGCGGTTGTCGAGCACGGTCTCGCCGTCGCGCTCAACATACACGAAGTTGGTGTGGGAATGGGCAATGACAGCCGTAGCCTCATGGCCCTCTGCCTCGCAGTGCACCTCAACGTAGAGCTTCTCGGTGATGCCGCGCTTGAGCTGTATGTCGATGCGGTTCTCGGCAATGTATTGCTTGCCTTCCTCAAGAGTGGCGGGAGTGAGATCCTTTATCACCTCAAGGTTGTACTCCGACTTGCCTATGAGCGCGCCAAGGGCAATGGCTATCGGCAGGCCAATCATGCCCGTGCCCGGTATGCCCACACCCATCGCGTTCTTGAGGATGTTGGCAGAGAGCAGCACGGTAATCTTTTCGGGGCGGAAGCCCAACACT